>CAYSGL010000021.1:0-10525 GCA_964430725.1 uncultured Pseudobdellovibrionaceae bacterium | reverse complement strand
CAAACGACTGGCGCGAACTCGTCGCCATCACCATTCCCGACTACTCGAATTTTCGCTGGGGCAAGAACACCCGCGAATTTGCGCGGGGAATTTTCGGATTTTAAACCCAAACAGGAGAAGAAAATATGCCTTTGAATCTTAATAACGGTGGCTACACACCGCACATCCGGTACATGGCCGGAACAAGTAGCTGGATGATCTCGACGGATAATGGCACGCAGACCATCAACATGCCGCGCTGCATCTACGATCTGGCGAATATCCAGACCGGATGGGGTTTCTTTGCCGAAAATTCCGCGCCCGAATGGTCATGGGATCAAAGTCTGGAAGTGTCGGCGCAAAAGCCGAATGACGGTAGAGACTGGCGCCGTGGTTTCGGTCTGAATATTTTGCTTCCGCAAGAATTCGGCCCCGAACGTCTGCGCGAATTTGCCACGACTGGTATTGGCGCGGTTGAAGGTATCAAGGAGTTGTACGCGCAGTACGAACAGCAAGCTCCGTCATACCCCGGCAAGGTTCCGGTGGTTGAGTATCGCGGCGCACGCCCCGAAGTTTTCGGCAAAGGCCGTACGAATATTCCCACGCTCGTAATCGTGGATTGGATTGATCGTCCCGCAGCACTTGATGAGGACGATGCAAAGGCTCCTGCACCGCACACACAAACACACACGCAGCAGCAGTCTCCCCCGCCGGCCTCCAATCCCGTCGCCCCACCCTCCAACGCTCCTGCCAGTGGCGGCGGTGGAAATCTCGATAAGCCGGTTTTCTAAACCCCGCCACCCACAGAGAAGTCGCCCACCCCACACGGGCGGCTTCTCTTCCTCTTCTTATGCCTGAAACCAAAATGACAAAAAGAAAATACGATGACCGAGAAGGCAATCGCACCGAACAAAGAATTTATGTTGGCTCATGTGGAGCATCTGTTCGGGGATTGCATCGAAGATGGCCTTATTGAACTGGCATGGACAGGCCCGCGCAATGAAGACCGCGAGGTTTGCTACGCACAGCATTTCGATGTCAGCGATTATCATGATCTCGTTGACCGCGCTTACGAAATAAACAGCTTCCACGGCAGTAACGTCTATATCGGCGCAGGGCTTCGCAAAGCCTCGACGCAAAAAGGCATGAGGACGAAGGATTCCCATGTCGAGATGTTGCCTGCCCTTTATATTGATCTCGACAAGCCGGGCATGGCCGAGGCCGCGCGGGAAAAGGTCAAGCATATCCAGCCAACCATGATCGTGACCACAGGGCGAATTCCGCATGTGCGCGAACAATTCTGGTGGAAGCTGGACGAGCCGATCAGGGACTTCACAAAATCAACCGAGCAAATCCGCGCCATCACCGAAGCTCTTGGCGGCGATAGCTCTATTTCCAATCCGTCGCGCGTTATGCGGCTGGCCGGATCCGTGGCTTATCCCAAAAAAGAAGGGCGCGTGACCGAGGCAACGTCCCTTGAGCGTCCCCATGATTACCCTTTTGCATGGGAAGCGTTTGAAACGGCATTCCCGCCATCGCGCACGCCGGAGAGATTATCCTCTGCCCCGTCACCGGAAACACCATCCACATCATCGACGCTGAATTTGCCCGATCCGCTCGGCATGCGCGTGGTTGATTGTCTGCGCGATGTGCACATGCATGGGCAATGGCACAAGAACGTGTTGCGCCTGACAGCCCATTGGGTTCGATCCGGCCTGTCCGACACTGAAATCCTTTTGTTTTCTACCGCGCTCACGCAGGCCGGGTACGATCCCACGCAGACCGAGCGTGAATTACAGGTGATGATCAGGGGAGCGCGGCAAAAATGGGACATTCCCGACCCCACAACCATCATTCCCGATGCGCCGGAGCAAACGCCGCTCGTCCCGAATTTCCTTGAAAGCCTCAACCTGTCGATGATCCCAGCGCGTCAATGGGTGTTGGGGCGCACGCTTTTGAAAGGACATTTGAGCGTTCTTGTCGCGCCGCCTGGCGTGGGCAAGTCCACCCTCGTTATCGCGCAGGCCGTGTCGATCATCACAGGTCGCACCCTGACAGGGCAGGACGTCCATCGGCAGGGGAAAGTCTGGCTTTACAACAACGAAGATGACACGGACGAGCTGAAACGCCGCCTCGGTGCCGTTCTCCAGCACAACGATATTCCGTTCAACGAGATCAAAGGCCAGCTTGCCATGAACTCAGGCGCGGATCGGCCTTTGCTGCTGGCAAAGACCATGTCCGATGGCACCGTCATCCGTCTGCCCGATGTGGAAGCCTGCATCGCCCACATCAAGAAGAACAATATCGGCGTTTTCATTGTCGACCCGTTCATCGAAACCCATGAGTGCGATGAAAACTCAAACCAAGAGATCAAGCGGGTCGGGCAGATGTTCCGTGACATCGCGCGGCAGGCCAATTGTGCCGTTCTGCTCGTCCACCACACGGCCAAACCGCCGCAAGGATCGTCCGAAGGCCATGCCGGAAATATGAATACCGCACGCGGCGCATCCGCATTGATCGGCGTGGCGCGTGTGATCGAAACCCTGTTCGGCATGAGCAAGAAAGATGCGGAACGCTACGGCATTCAGGAAAACCTCCGCCACTTCTACGTCCGGCTCGATGATGCCAAGGCCAACCTCTCCCTCGCATCGCCGGATGCACGCTGGTATCGCCGCGTCGGTGTCGTGATCGCCAATACGGATGAAGTCGGCGTTCTGGAATACGTCACGCTGGAGGATTCAATGGTGCGGGCTGTGGCCGAGCAGGAAGACATGCACCATACCGTGATCGCGGCTTTGCTGGCGCAAGTGGATGGGGACGAGATCACGCTGAACAAGGCGGTGATGCAGCTTGCATGGGGCGGTCATTCCGCCTTTGAAAAATTCCGCATCACGGATGATCAAAACCGCCGCCGCGCAAAGACCGCGCTACGCAACACCGTGATCGGCGCGTGCAAGGCCAACATTGTGATCGTGACGGGCGTGGATGCGTGCGGCTTCTCCCTGCATGAGACACCGCCGCCTGCCAAGCTCCGGCGTTTTGTTCGCCCCGCCGTGGCCTCTGATCTCGCATCACAGCCCCCTGAAAATTTTGACAGCATGGAGGATCCGTATGGTTTTTGACGCATTGTGTGTTCAAGCCCTGAACATGGCTGAACACATTGATTTTATTCAATGTTCAGGTGTTCATGTTCACATTCTGAACACATGGCCTGTAAGTCCTTGTTTTTGCTTCGTGTTCAAATGTTCACAGTGTTCCCCCCTAAAGGGGGCCGCGCAGGTTGAACACGCTGCCCCCATCAGGGGTCATGGGGTGCGCGTATGAAACGCCGCATCCCTCCATCAAGAAAACAGGTGCAGATGACTCAGGCGGCATACGCGCCTGTGGGAGTCACGCAAAAATCCGTCCTTGAAACCTTGGACGAGACAGCGTTTGGCATGGAGCGCAAATGGGGGATTGGCAAACTCCGGCTTCTGGTCAGCGAAGATCTGCGCTCCCGTTTTGACGCGCAAGCCGAAAAACTCAATGCCGCCCTGGAAGCAGGCACACAAAATCTGATTGATGTTCAGGCCGAAGGAATGAAACGGGCATGGGCGGCTCTGGATAAAGCTGCCGAAACTGCCGGACACCATCCTGTCTCTGCCGAGATCTGGGAGGTGCGACTTCCAAAATCAAACAGGCTGATTGCTATTGTTCGAACCCAAGACGAAGCCCTGCGCGTGGCAACCCCTGAGCGCGAAACTTGGACGCTTCAAGAAATTTCGCACCTGATCGAACACGCCGGACATCTGGTAGGCGATATCAAACGCGCCTTTCCAGGCGCGGAAATCCAGCAAATCCACGGCAAACCACAAGCTCCCTTCGATTGGTCGAAGGGGGACGACATCCCTTTTTGACACAGGAGAACACCATGACCGCAAAACAAATGCTCGCCCTTGATCTTGGCACAAACACAGGATGGGCACTCCGGCGCAAGAACGGCCAGATCTATTCCGGTGTGCAGAACTTCAAGCCTGATCGCTTCTCCGGTGGCGGGATGATGATGCTGAAATTTCGCAACTGGCTTGAAACGCTCCATCAAACCTCCGGCCACATCGAAGTCATCGTGTTCGAAGAAGTGCGCCGCCACGCCGGAACGACTGCCGCGCATGTTTACGGCGGTTTCCTCGGCCAGATGTCCGCATGGGCGGAGGAAAATAAAATTCCCTATCAGGGCGTACCTGTCGGAACGATCAAACGACACGCCACCGGAAAAGGCAATGCCTCGAAGGAAGAGATCGTTCGCGCCATTGTCGACCACGGCTTTTCCCCGATGGATCACAACGAAGCCGATGCGATTGCCCTGATCCGGTATGCCCTCGATGAAAAGATCGGAGGATGACATGACCTATCAGGGATACCGATCATCTCTGCGCGGGGCAAAATCCCCGTTGAACGAGACCGAAAAGGAAAACTTACGCAAACGCGCATGGCATGAAACCGATACTTTCAGCGTGCCGATCAATGATCCGCGCCTGACATGGCCGGAGCGTGAACTGATCCAGCAATGTGCGGAAAAGCTCTATGGCAAGCGGAGGGCGGATAGATGATCCCCTACGAGCCGTACTGGACGGAGGCAATGGTCAAAGCCTATCTGGAGGATGCCGCCGAGGTTATGAAGGCGTTGCCGCCTGTGCGCGTGCAAGGGTATTTCTCCACATGGCCTACGCCCGTCCATGATTTTTGGGATGCATACGGCTGGGAGGCGGCAGAGAACCGTTGGCGCCCAACGGCGCGGCAGATCACGCAGATGGAGTTTGTGTGCGAATGGCTGCGCTTTGTGCCTGTCCGTGAAAGCAAGATCATCTGGCGCAGGGCGTGCAATGTGCCGTGGAAGGTCATCACGCATGATCTGAAATCCAGCCGTACCGCCGTGTCGGGCTGGTACAATACAGGCATCACCCGCATCGTGGCGCGTTTGAATGCCCAAGATCCCACCGGATCGGTGATGGAGCGTTATAAATAAGTGTCTGATAAATAATGAAACCCATGTACACACAATGTACACACAAAACAGTTTGTACATTTTTCGCAAAAATGTGCCATTAAATTTCTATGGTCGGGAGAGGCGCGTTCGTTAGAAACGCTTTTGCAAGATCAGATTATCTTTACCGCTCTTCACGAATGATCCGATAACCGAAAAACCGAATTTCTCATTCAGGGAAATCATCGGTTTGTTGTTTTGCTCAACGTGCGTGTCCAGTACGCAAAAGCGCGATTGTGCGATCCAGCGATGTTGTGCGTCCATCAGCTTCGAGCCGATGCCTTGCTTTCTGAAATCGGGAAGCGTCCCGCCCAGCCAGCTATAATAGCGGTCATAGGCGGAGGCGTATCCGGCCTTGAAGCCGATGATGCGGTTATCCTGATGCGCGGTGAAGACCGTCGCGTCCGGCATATTCTCCAGCCGCCAGTTAAGGGCGGCAAGCCATTCCTGATCGGCTTCATCACCGAACACGGCTTTGGCAAGATGCGTGAAGTCTGAAAGGAAATCTTTTGAAAAGGGCTGCAGGGAAAGATTTACGGTCATGCGGCCATCATACAACGCTGGCAGGGAAAATGCGCCCGAATTCAAGCGGATCAACTCGTTTATTTTCTTTATCTCGACGCTAATGCCTTGATTGAAACGAATAATTAAAGGTACTTCCTGTCCGAAAATTGGGTGCAGGCGGCGAGGTGCGGGATTTTTCTAGCGTCTGTAACCTGTAACGGGTTACAGGCGGGGTTACAGGTTACAGACTTTGGTTACTTTTCATATATTGTTTGATCACAGCTTCTGGCGTACTTGATAGTATCATGAGTTTTGGCACAACATTTACGAATGCTTTTGACTGCGCGTAGAAATCCATAGCCAACCTAAAGACGTCATGGGTGTCGATATTTCGGATGGTTCGATATTGGACCAACGCATCTGGATCACGGTGCGCGATAGCTGAATCTCTAATGTGGCCATAGATCTTTGTCGCTTTCTTTTGAATTTTTCTTATTGCTCGAAGCGCTTCAAAGACTTCTTTTTTGATTTCGTCTGTTGCATGAATGTCATCCAAAGCCTGTTTTAAACGTTGGCCTGAGACTTTATCCATATCAAGTTCATGAAGGGTAAGAAGGATTACCCTGACACAAAGATTGCGCTTCCATTTATCAGGATGTGTCAAGGCATCAATTTTAACAGCGCTTATATCCCGCTCTGCAATCAAAAAGAAAAGAGCGATATTAAAGACAGTATTGAATGCTTCGAGGCCAGAATCTTCAAAGCGAATCGTTTGATTTTTAACGATGTTAAAAGTCTCTTCCAAGACTTTCTGTCGCTTTCGTTCATCGAATGAAAGTTTGGGGCGCATACAAAATCTAGAAAATTTATGGGCCAGAGTAACGCCTTTTATGCCCATCCAACGGTTGATTACTTCTTGCTTGCGCTCATGAAAAGGCCTCTTGGATCTAAGGGGCATTAAAGACATTTCTAATATCCATCTAATTAATTTGCTAAAGCAGCAATCTAATCTGAAATCTAAGGGAAATCAGTAAATATGTTTGATCTGAATAACCGCATGGCATCGCGCATTGATATGTGGCGGGTGGATAAACTTATTCCATATGACAAAAACCCGCGAACGCATAGCGCAGAACAAATCAGCCAGATTGCAGCCAGCATCGCGCAGTTTGGATTTTTGAATCCCATTCTGGTTGATACGGCGGCAGGGATCATTGCAGGGCATGGCCGCCTACAGGCGGCAAAACAACTCGGCCTGGCGCAAGTCCCTGTCGTTGTACTCGACCATTTGACGGAAACACAAAAACGCGCCTACGTCATCGCGGATAACAAGCTGGCTTTGAATGCCGGATGGGACAACGATCTGCTGCGCGATGAAATGAACGCGCTGGTGGAAGAGGATTTCGACCTCGACCTGCTTGGGTTTGATGGCGCGGAGCTGGACGACATTATGTTTTCAGACGAGGCAGCGACATCGGAGGAAGATGATGCCGTTCCCGAAACGCCCGTCGAGGCGATCAGCAAAACGGGCGACCTGTGGAAGCTGGGCGATCATTACGTTTTGTGCGGCGATGCCACCGTCCTGACCGATATTGAAAAAGTGATGCAGGGACAGCTTGCCGATATGGTCTTTACGGATCCGCCGTACAATGTCGATTACGCCAACACCACGAAAGAAAAGATCAGGGGCAAAGCCCGGCCTATTCTGAATGATAATCTTGGCGAGAATTTCGGCCAATTCCTGTACGACTCGATTGTCAATATGCTGGCCGTGACAAAGGGTGCGCTCTACATCTGCATGAGCACCCGCGAGTTGCCGACCCTGCACACCGCCTTTGAAAATGCTGGCGGGAAGTGGTCGGACTACCTTGTGTGGGCAAAGCACATGTTCACGATGGGCGGCTCTGATTATCAGCGTCAATACGAGCCGATCCTGTATGGCTGGAAACAGGGGAACGATCATTACTGGTGCGGTGCGCGGGATCAGGGCAACGTCTTGTTTGTGAAAAAGCCCTCAAAGAACACGCTGCACCCGACTATGAAGCCTGTGGAGCTGATCGAACGGGCGTTGAAGAATTCCAGCAAGTCGCACGATATCGTGCTGGACTGTTTCGGGGGATCGGGGTCAACGCTGATCGCTTGCGAAAAGCTGGGGCGGCAATGCCGGATGGTGGAGCTGGATCCGAAATACGTTGATGTGATCGTCAAGCGATGGGAAGACTTTACAGGGCGCAAAGGGGAGCTTGTCGCACCCGATCAGGAAACGTCAAACCAAGCCTGAAAGGTGGCCAGAGCCTTGTTGTAGTCGTCGGACATGCGTAAATGGTATCTGACATGGCTTACTCTCCTGCTTTGTGGATTAGTTTTACTTTTCCGCCAAGTCCAGCCACCATGCCGATAATTCTGTCGATAAGCGCACCGTTGTTGCCGCCGATGTGCCATTCGGTCACTTTCTCGACATCGGGTAAAATGGAGCTGTAGCTTTTGCTATTTTTGTAATTGTATATGGTGATCTTCTGACTATTAGGGAACCGGATCGTCCACTCAGCATCAGTTTTATATTTGTCACCTTCGGAGGGTTTTCCAAAGGCGGCGATAAGGTCAGTGTAGCTGACTTCAATGGTGGCAAGGTATCCACCGCCTTCGGACAATCGTTTCTGATGTTTCTTTGTCGAGGCGAGTTGCCCAGCGGAAAAAGCGGCTTCGAGAGCTTCCGACACGCTCCATACATTGGCTTCAAAAAAATCAAGGTTATCGGAATTTCTTGGAATGAGCGTATCAACGCCAAGAATGTTTTTAGCAATATTTTCAAAAAGCGGGTTTGTCTTCGTATTTTTCATTGCGGACTCCTTAACGTTTTGTTCTGTGCAGCGCGAGTGCGGCGTTATAGAGCGCAGTGGCTTCGGTCAGCATAGTTTCAAGATAAAGGATTGAACCGATGGCTTGGTTTTGCTCTCCGGCTTCCATCGCTTTATGCCCTTCCTGTGCGTACTCGGCTGCTTTAGTAAGGTTCTCGCTAAGGGCGGCAAGGTTAGCACCGATAGCGATCTGTGTTGTTGTTTGGACTTTACTCATGTCTGACTCCTTATTTCTTATATGTCTATGAACGCTCCCTTCGGAGGAACAATCAACATTATTCGGTATCATATGATTGCGAATAGATATGCAGCTCGATTATTGGATAATCAAGCCACATAAGTGGTATTAACCAATAAATAACGTATTCGATTATTTATTGGTTTCCTTGGCTTCTTCTTCGACTTTATAGACCCGTTCTTTGCCTTCTTCCTTGCTGGAAACGATTTTATAACCACGTTTCTTGCCGAGAGTGGACAGTGTGCTACGGACGGTATGTTGTAGCCATGTGGTGGCATCCATCAATTCTTGCACCGTAGCCCCTTGTGGGCGCGACAAGAGGGCTGTAACCTTGTCCAGCTTGCTTTCGCCTTTCGGGGCTTTGGCCTTTACGGGCTTGTCCGCTTTGGGTTTCACGATTTTAGGGGCGATGACCTTTTTAGGTGTCGCCTTTTTCTTAACGGCTTGCGCCGCTTTCGGTTTTTTAGCCTTTGTTTTGTTTGCCATGTAAGTAGCTCCTTTCTCTCTCATGAACCCATCATGCGGAGCGAATAGCGAGTTAATTCAGAGCAATCTTATGGCGTATTCGCCCGACACCGGATCATGGAATGATGTGCTTTGACGACACGATTATCGATTGCCGCCTATGCCCGCCATCGCGGGTGTTCCCACGTTGCCGTTTTGAAGGCCATCAAATCGGGGCGCATCGTCAAGGAAGCCGATGGCACCATCGATCCTATCAAGGCCGATGCTGATTGGGAGCGTAATACCAATCAGGCACAACAACGAAAAGAACAGCCAGCACCGCCGCCGCCAAAAGCGCGTGTTACGGTTGCGGAATCATCACCGCCGCCAGAGCCTCAAGGGAGCGGCGGCCCCAACTATGCGCAGAGCCGCGCGATCAAGGAAGCGTATCACGCCCGTCTTGCAAAGCTGTCGTTTGAAGAAAAATCCGGTGCGCTGGTGCGTACCGACAATGTGAAGGTCGCATGGTTCAATATTTTGCGCGTGATGCGGGATCGGGTTTTGAACATGCCGGATCGGATGGCGCCGCTTTTGTCGGCGGAAGACGATCCCAAGAAAGTGCGTGAAATGCTCGACATAGAATTGCGCCAGCTTCTTGATGACGCTGCCGACGCCATCGCCAACATTAACACGCCCATCGGATAATCATGGGCGCTTTGCAGGAATGTCTTACGCACGCTGCGCTGGCTGTGCGGCCAGACCCGCGCATGAATGTTTCCGAATGGGCGGACACGCATCGACACCTCTCGCAGAACGCATCAGGGGAACCGGGGCCGTGGCGCACCGAGCGCACACCATATTTGCGCGAGATCATGGATTGCCTCTCGCCATCCTCGCCTGTCGAAAAAGTTGTGTTCATGAAGGGCGCACAGATCGGCGGTACCGAGGCAGGGAATAACTGGATTGGCTATGTCATCCATCATGCGCCTGGCCCGATGCTGGCGGTGCAACCGACTGTCGAGATGGCGAAACGCTGGTCAAAACAGCGCGTGGCAGGATTGATCGATAGCACGCCCGTCTTGCGGGAGCGCGTTAAGGAAGCCAGATCCCGCGATAGCGGAAATACCGTCCAGTCAAAAGAGTTTCCTGGCGGCATCTTGGTAATGACAGGGGCGAACAGTGCGGTGGGGCTTCGTTCCATGCCTGTGCGCTACCTGTTTCTGGATGAGGTTGATGCCTATGATTTTGACGTCGATGGCGAAGGCGATCCGGTAAGCCTCGCAAGCCAGCGTACGATCACGTTCGGCAACCGGAAGATTTTTCTGGTGTCGACACCTACCATTCAGGGCTTTAGCCGGATCGAGCTGGAATACGAAGCGTCCGACCGTCGGCGCTGGTGGGTGCCGTGTCCTGAATGCGGAGAGCATCAGGTCTTGGATGAAAAGAGGCTCCAGTGGCCAAAAGATAAACCGCTTGAAG
>CAYSGL010000020.1:0-11157 GCA_964430725.1 uncultured Pseudobdellovibrionaceae bacterium | reverse complement strand
CAGATCGCTATAAAGCTGATAGATATTGAAACAAAGGCAATAAAAGACAAAAGCGGCAACGGGAGCGTCCCCCATAGAAGCAGGTCCGCGCCTGAGCATGACGGCCCTGTTTCCAAACATGGTTTTATTTCTTCAGGCAGAATCTTGAAAAACACAAGAGAATGGAACGCCGCTATTCCCGCGCCGCCTACAGATAAGGGAAGGCCATAACGCCACACGGAAAAATCGGCTCGATATAATGCAATCCCTAAAATAATCGGGAGGGGAAACATAAAAATGCGTTGATACCAGCACAGATTACAGGGGATTTTCCCCATGATCTCACCGATAAAAAGCGCCCCTAATGTTGCAATGAGTGAAATCGCCCATGCTGCAAATAGAAAATTCCAGTTGCGCTCGTCTATTTTCTTCTTTTTCTTCATACTAATTAGTCCTCCCCTTCCAGCGTAAAAGGCGCATGGCATTGGCCGTTACCAGCACGGTCGCGCCTGTATCGGCCAGAATAGCGGGCCACAATCCTGTAATGCCCGCAATGGTGGTTATCAGGAATACGACCTTCAAGCCCAAGGAAATCACAATATTCTGGCGGATATTCCCCATCACCTTTTCAGACAGGGAAATCATGTTGACGATATCAAGAACCCTGCCGTGAAGGATTGCGGCATCCGCCGTTTCCAAGGCAACGTCCGTGCCGCCGCCCATAGCAATGCCGATATCCGCCGCAGCCAAAGCTGGCGCGTCATTGATGCCGTCGCCTATCTTTGCGACGATGGAGCCGCCAGATTGCAGTTTTTGAATAATGGCCTGTTTATCTTCCGGCATCATGTGCGCGTGAATTTCTGAAATTCCCATGCTCTTGCCGATAGCGTCCGCCGTCCGCTGATTATCGCCTGTCAGCATCAACGTAACGATTCCAGCATCCCTCAAGGCTTTAAGCCCCGCAAGCGCATCTGCCCGCGGCTCGTCGCGTATCGCCAATAATCCGGCAATCTTTCCGTCAACAAGCAAAACGGACACGGTTTTTCCTTCATCATTGAGCGCCTCGATCATGGATATTTGATCTAGGCTCAAGGGGGCCATTTTCTGCGCTGCTGATGGGGAACATAAATAGATAGTCTGGTTGGCCACGACCCCTGAAACGCCTTTTCCTGTAATGGCTTTGGAATCCGAGGCCATTGGAATGCTCACTTGCGCGGCTTTTGCCCGCGCGATAATGGCAAGCGCCAGAGGGTGAGAGGAACCCGTTTCTATGGCGGCGGCAAGGGACAGGATATCCGGCTCGGAACGGCTCAGGGCTATTATATCCGTAACGACCGGCTTTCCTTCCGTGATAGTTCCGGTCTTGTCCAAAGCAACATGCGTGACAGACCGTAAATTCTCTAGTACGGCCCCGCCTTTCATGAGAAGGCCGCGCCGCGCTCCTGCCGCCAGTCCAGCGGCGATAGCGGCGGGCGTGGATATAACGAGGGCGCAGGGGCAGCCTATCAGAAGGATTGCCAACCCTTTATAAATCCATTCATACCAAGATTCCCCCATGAACAGGGGCGGGACAACCGCCACCGCAAAACCGAGCAGCAATACGGCGGGCGTGTAATAACGGGAAAACCGGGTAATAAACCGTTCCGTGGGCGATTTGCTTTCCTGCGCTTCCTCGACCAGCTTGATAATCCGGGCGATAGTATTGTCGCTGGCCGAGGCCGTGACCCGGATACGCAACACGCCGTCGCCGTTGATTGTACCCGCGAAAACCGCATCGCCCGTTTTCTTTTGCTTCGGTACGCTTTCACCTGTGACGGGGGCTTCATCTATTGCGCTCTCGCCCTCGATGATCTCACCGTCTGCCGCAACCCTGTCACCGGGCCGCACCAGAATAACGGAACCTATAGATAAGGTTTCGGCCAGAACCTCGCTTGTCGTTCCGTCCTGCTCCAAAAGAGCCGTCTTAGGAATAAGCGCGGCAAGGGCTTGAATGCTGGCATTCGCCTTGCGCGCCGCTATGCCTTCCAGCAATTCGCCAATCAGGAATAGCAATACGACCATTGCGGCTTCCTGCGTGGCGCCGATAAAGACCGCCCCTGTCGCCGCAATCGTCATAAGCATTTCAATGGTAAAGGGGGTTCCTTGCCTTACACCTTCATAAGCGCGGCGCATAATAGGAATCAGCCCCACAGCAAGCGCGGCCACAAACGCGATATCTTCTAAAGAAGGAACCAGAAAGCCGATAATATAGGCAAGCCCAAGCGCAGAGCCGCATAATACCGTCAGTCGCATTTGAGGATTTCCCAACCAGTTTTTTTCTTGCGGTTCTATGGTCTTTTCGCAGCCGCAGCAGGCTGGAACTTTAGAAGTGTATGGTTGATCGCTCATATCTTAAAACTTTCTTAGATTGGTTAGCAGCATCCTCTCTGTTATTTTGTCAGAGAATTGCACCGATTGTGTGGTTGAGTGACGCTTGCAAATATAAGCAGGCATACTCCACATATAATTGCTGTATCGGTAAAATTAAACGCGGGCCAATGGTAGCCGAACGCATGAAAATCAAGGTAATCCGCAACTGCGCCTAGTGTTATGCGGTCGAGTACGTTACCCAATGCCCCGGCTATTATAAGGCTTAAGGCGATAGTAGAAATTTTATCTTCCGTTTTCTGTAACCAAAAAAACATTATAGCGGTAATGGAAAGGGAAATACCTGAAAGCAGCCATTGACTATGTGCCAAGTCTTTCATCATGCCAAAACTAACGCCATGATTCCAAACCTCAACCAGATTGAAAAAGGGCATTACTTCTAACGACCCCTGTTCTGCTAACATAGGAAATATAATCAAACGCGCCAATTGGTGAAGTAAAACAACCGCGAATAAAATACACACTAGATAAAAATGTTTGTTCATATTTTTTTTTGCTTTTCCAGACTTTAAAATGCGATCTATCAAATCAATTGGAAAACAAGGCAGCAAGCCAGAAGTCTGAGGACGTTCATTCATATCTTAAAAACTTTCTATAGTCTGGTTACAGGAGGGTACGGTTTTTCAGACCGCACCCTCCTCTGGTATTTAATCAGAGGATTGCAGCGTTATGGCTGATACAGTGTTTTCACTAAATCCTTTTGTGAAGCCAAAAGAGAAAGCGACTCGGAAGCGCCTGCCTTGTCGTTATCTTCCGCCGCGTGGTGGAAACGATCAACCGTCTTTGAAAGCTGTCCAAGAACCTGCCCTAACCGTTCATTGCCTTTATCGGAAAAATCTTGCAGGGCTTTAACGGCGGCCTCAAATTTTTCGCCTGATTCATGCAAGGCCTCCGCGTTGCCCGCTTCAATAGCCGTTTGAGCCGCGACAATGGTTTCATCTATTAAAGTCCAGGCCGCAGCCGCGCTGTCCGGCTTGGCGACGGAAAAATGGGGCTTTCCATCATCGTGACCATGCCCGTCACCGTGCGCTTCGGAAGACTCATGAGCGTGGGCCTTATCGTCTGCATGGCCGTGTCCGTCTTCCGCGTATGCCGGAAATGATAAGGCCAGAACGCCTAGCGTTGTTAAAAGCAGTCTTTGTTTCATTCTATTCACTCCTGTTAGGGTTGGGGTTTAAAACTTCGGTAATCAGTCTTTCTTAGGTTTGCGGATATATGAGCTAGGCAGCTTCTCTCCATCCATGCGGTATTCTTCCTTGGAAATCACGCCATCACCATTACGGTCAAAATTCGTTTGGTGTTGCGCCATGTAGGATTCATATTCTTCCTTGGATATTTTTCCATCATCATTTGCGTCCGCATTCTTATAGCGATTTTTAATTCTGTTTGCCTGGCTCTTGCTTAATGCTTCGCCATAAGACGCGCCCGTTTCAGATTTGAATTTATCCAATGAGGCGGCGCGCTCCTGTTCGGAAATAACGCCATCCTTATTAGTATCCGCCGCGTCAAATTTCGTTGCCGCGCTTGCCCGAAGTTCCTCAGCTTGCAGGATACCGTCCTTGTTAGTGTCAAATCTTCTCATGTCTTCGGCGCGCCGATCATACTTTTTTTGTAAGTATTCAGGCACTTCCTTTTTATCATCTGCCAGAGCGATAGATGGTATAGACAAGAGTGAAACCACCAGAAGCGTTCCTAAAGTCTTAGTCATCGTCTTTCTCCTTGTTTAATGGGTTACGCTTTCTAAAAATTCTTCATCCGCTACAGCCTGATCTTTCTTTGAGAACAGTTTGTAAAGCGCGGGCAGAACAATCAAAGTCAGCAACGTGGCCGTGACAAGCCCGCCGATCACGACGGTTGCCAGCGGTTTTTGCACTTCGGCCCCGGTTCCCGTTGCCAGCGCCATCGGCACGAAACCAAGCGAAGCCACAAGCGCGGTCATAAGGACGGGCCGCAGCCGCGTCAAAGCCCCCTGCACAATCGCTTCGCTGGTCGCCATGCCTTTTGCGACAAGGTGATTGATATAGGTAATCATCACCAAGCCATTCAGCACGGCAATACCGGACAGGGCGATAAAGCCTACCGCCGCCGGAATTGAAAACGGCATATCGCGCAAGAACAAGGTCAGGATACCCCCCGATATTGCCAGCGGTACGCCGCTGAAAACGAGCAACGCCTGTTTGGTCGATCCAAGGGCCGTAAACAGCATCATGAAAATCAGGAAGAAACACGCCGGAACGACGATCATCAGGCGGGCGCGCGCCGCCTCAAGATTTTCAAACTGTCCGCCCCAGTCCAGCCAATAGCCGGACGGGATTTTAACCTGTTCACTCAATACGTCCTGCGCCTCGGCCACGAAAGAACCGATATCCCGGCCCCGGACGTTAGCCTGTACGACCACGCGCCGCTTGCCGTTTTCGCGGCTGATCTGGTTCGGCCCTTCGGAAAGACGGAAGCTGGCTAATTCCTTCAAAGGCACGAACGCGCCGCGCCCACCATTTTCATGCGGTACGGGAACGGGCAGATTTTCAAGCGCGGGGATATCCTGGCGGATATCTTCGGGCAGACGCACCACGATGGGGAAACGCCTGTCGCCTTCAAAGATAAGGCCCGCCTCCTGTCCACCTATCGCCACCGCAATCAGATCAAGGATATCCCCGATATTGAGGCCATAGCGGGCAATCGCCCCTTTATTCAGGTCGATATCCAGCATGGGCAAGCCCGTTACCTGTTCGACCTTTACGTCCGCCGCGCCCTCTACCCCGCGAAGGGCAGAGGCGATTTTATTAGCGGTCGCGCCCATGACATCAAAATTATCGCCATAAACCTTGATCGCTACATCGCTGCGAACACCCGCGATCAACTCGTTAAAGCGCATTTGAATAGGCTGGGTGTATTCATAGTTATTACCCGGCACTTGTTCGACGGCCTTGGCGAGTTTTTCAATAAATTCAGGCTTGGTCATAGATTTGTCCGGCCATTCATCTTTCGGTTTCAGAATGATGAATGTATCCGATACGTTCGGCGGCATGGGGTCGGCGGCCATTTCAGCCGTTCCGGTTTTGGCATAGACAAACGCCACTTCCGGCAAAACGCTGATTGCTTTTTCGACCTGCAACTGCATGGCGGTGGACTCGGATATGCCAGTGCTGGGGATACGCATGGCATGCATGGCGATATCTTTTTCATCGAGCGTTGGGATAAATTCCTGCCCCAAGCGTGTACCCACCAGCATTGAAAACACAAAAAACGCAAGCGCGGCCAGAATAACCGTTTTTGGTCTTTGCAAACTCCAGTTCAGCATGGGCGCATAGCCGGATTTGGCTTTCGCAATGATGCGGTTTTCCTTTTCCTCGACCTTGCCACGGATAAACATGGCAATCATGGCCGGGATAAAGGTGATGGACAGAATGAAGGCGGCGACCAGAGCGATAATAACCGTCATGGCCATCGGCTCGAACATTTTGCCCTCAACGCCTGAGAACGTCAGCAGCGGCAAGTAAACCGTGATGATAATGGCCTGCCCGAAAACGGCGGGCTGAATCATCTGGCGGCTGGCTTCCATTACTTCTTCCATGCGTTCCGACAAGGTTAAAAGGCGGCCCTCATGGTGTTGCCGTTCGGAAAGGCGGCGCAGACAGTTTTCGGTCACGATCACCGCGCCGTCCACAATCAGGCCGAAATCCAGTGCGCCCAGACTCATAAGGTTGGCGCTGATTCCCATTTTCAACATGCCTGTGGCGGTCATCATCATGGCAATCGGAATGACAAGGGCCGTAATCAGGGCCGCACGGAAATTTCCAAGCAGCAAAAACAGGACGACAATGACCAGCAATGCGCCTTCACCAAGGTTTTTTTGCACCGTGTGAATGGTGGCATCCACCAGCTTGGTGCGGTTTAGAACGGTTTTTGCATTGACGCCTTCAGGAAGGCTTTTATTGATCTCCGCCAACCTCTCGTCAACGGCCTTTGAAACAATCCGGCTGTTTTCGCCTTTCAGCATCATGGCCGTCCCTACGACGACCTCATGCCCGTTTTCGCTGGCACTGCCCGTTCGCAGTTCCTTGCCAAGCGCAACGGTCGCCACATCTTTCACATACAAGGGAATGCCGCTGCGGGTCGATAAAACGACATTGCCGATTTGTTCAATCGTTTCCAGCCGTCCATCGGCGCGCACGACATAGGATTCGCCTTTTTGTTCAAGGAATCCTGCGCCTGTGCTGGCGTTGTTTCGTTCAAGCGCCTCGATCACATCGGAAAAAGACAGGCCAAGCGCCGCCAGTTTTTGCGGGTCGGGCTGCACATGATATTGCTGCGCGTATCCGCCGATAGCGTCCACTTCCGCAACGCCCGGAACGGTTTTAAGCTGAGGCCGGATAATCCAGTCCTGCACCGTCCGCAGATACATGGCCTTTTCAAATTCATTCTCCAGCACCCGGCCTTCGGGCGTGGTATAGGGCGCGTTCGGGTCTTCATACTCGACCGTCCACATATAGATTTCACCGAGTCCGGTCGAGATCGCGCCCATGCGCGGCTCTGCGCCTTCCGGCAAGGATTCCTTGGCTTGCGCCAGACGCTCATTCACCTGAGCGCGCGCAAAATAAAGATCGACATTATCCTCGAAAATCACTGTTACCTGGGCGAAGCCGTTACGCGAGATCGACCGCGTATAGACAAGGCCGGGAATGCCCGCCATTGCCGTTTCGATAGGATAGGTGACTTGCTGTTCAATCTCGAACGGAGACAGGGACGATACTTCGACATTGATGGCAACCTGATTATTCGTGATATCCGGCACAGCATCGATAGGAAGCTTGGTGAGGGAATAGATACCATACGCGGCTAGAACGGCTGTCATCATGACGATTAACAGCCGGTGGGCGATGGAGAATTTAAGAATACGTTCGATCATGATACTTACCAGCTTTCTTAGTGGGCGTGTTCGGCTTCGGATTTTCCAAGCTCGGCCTTGAGCGTGAAGGTATTGGAAACGGCAACGGGTTCGCCAAATTCAACGCCGGAGATAATTTCCACATGGCGGCTGTCTTCCCGGCCTATCGTTACATCGCGCTTTTCAAAGCCGCTGCCCGTCCGTACAAACAAAGCGGGCTTGCCCTCGATGGTCTGCACCGCCTCTTTCGGAACAATCAAATCCGTTTCCTGTGCAGAAGTGGCAATCGCGGCGTTTGCAAATTCGCCCGGTCGCCATGCGCCGTCTGCATTATCCAGTTCAATAATGGCCTTGGCGGAGCGCGTTTCGGGGTCAATGGCTGGGCTGACGAAAATCAGCTTTCCTATGGCCTTGTTACCGCTGCCAATGACATTCGCACTTTGCCCTTCCTTGACGAAAGGCAGGTCGCCCGGCGCAATCGCCGTTTCCACCCAAACCACGCTTAAATCCGCGACCGTATAGGCGGAATGCGTGGAATCCACATATTCCCCTAGCGTCAATTCACGCGCAATCACGCGCCCCGGCAAAGGGGAGCGCAATTCATGAAACCGCAGCCTGTCGGCATTGGCGCTTTCATAGGCTTTGAGCGTTTCAGCGTCATGGCCTAACGCCTGTAATTTCTGGCGGGTCAGATCAAGGCGGATTGCGGCCTCTTGATGCGCGTTCTTTGCGCTCAAGAAATCCTGTTCCGCCGTGATTTTCTTATCCCACAGTCCTTTTTCGCGGTTGAAATTCGTGCGGGCCAGTTCCTCACCGCGTTTTGCAGCCAGATAATCCGCGACCGATTCCGCCATTTCCCGGCTTTCAATCAGGGCCAGTATTTCGCCCTGTTCGACCGTATCGCCTAAATTCTTTCTGGCCTCTGTCACAGTGCCGCTTACCTTCGGCACAATCTGCGCCATGCGGTCGGCGGACGCAACGATCTTGCCCGGAACGGAAACCTCACGCGCCAGCTTGCCGGGGCCGATAACCGCCACCTTGATACCCGCAGCCGTGACTTGCGCCGCGCTTAAAGCGACCTGGCCTTCCTCCGCATGACCGCCTTCGCCGCCATGCCCATGCCCATCATCTTCATGCGCGTGGCCATGCTTTTCCGTGCCTTTATCATGGCTTTCTTCGCCTTCCTCATGGCCGTGTGAGTCGCCATGTTCCTCGGCGGCATAACTAGGGGGTGTAAATGTCTTCCATGCAAATGCCCCGGAAACAGCTAGGACAGCCGCGCTTGTCAGCAAAACAGCTTTAATTTTTGATTTCTTCATTACTTTCTTCCTTTATGACTCGCTATTGTTCGTTTTGCTCACGCATTATTTGGCGTGCCGCAAGTTCGCGCCGGACGGTTTCCTTGCATTCCATCCTCTTTTCAAAAGAGTGATATCGCCTTTTAGAACATTGTCTTTTTTCCAAGTGAGAATTTTGCGGTAAATCACTAGCCGGAATTAGTGCGGCTTTGTCCTTTACCTCTTGCGGAATAGGTGTGGGCGTTGCACAGCCTGTCAGGAAGCCAACGCATAATATAAGAATCATTTTTTTCATGATTAGTCCTCTTTGTGATTGTCGTTTTCATGCGCGTGGATTGCGGTCATGCGTTCGATAGCGGCGCGCTGTTTGTAGTAATCGAGAATGGCCTCGTTATATTGCCTGCGGGCATCAAACAAGGTGCGCTGCGCGTCCAGGACTTCCAGATAGCCAAATTTGCCCGCGTCATAGCCTTGACGGGAAAATGAAAATGTTTCTTCGGCTCCCGGCAAAACGGAATTATTCAGCGCACTTGCTTCGCGGTATGCGCTTACAAAATTCTCATAAGCTTCTGTGAGGGACGTTTCTAATGATAACTGCCCGCTGCGCTGTTCCAGTTTCGCAGCGTTCAATTCATGCCCGGCGCGCTGTATGCCCGCGCGATTGATATTGAAGACCGGAAGCGGCAGGGAAATACCTGCCACAAACGCTTGACGATCATCTTCGCGGAATTGCCTTACGCCAAAGCCCAATGTCGGGTCGGGGAAGGCATTGGCTTTTTCCAGAGAGAGCGCGGATTGAGCTTGTGTAACATCGGCCTCAAAGCTTTTAACGTCTGGGGTTCTAACAAGCTGCTCCCTGTAATACAGGAACGGCTCTGGTTCTGTCAGCACAGGAAGGGTTTGCGCGTCAACGGTAAAGTCGCCCATGTTACCGCCCATCAAGCTTTCCAGTGCCTTCTTTTTTGTGCTGACGGCGCGGCGCGCGCGTTCAAGCGCGATATCGCTTGAGGAAAGCTCGATCTCGGCCTTGTTCCTTTGGATAGGCGGCTCTTTCCCTGCGTCCACTTTAGCGGAGACGCTGTTCCGCACTTCCGCCGCAAGGTTACGCTCTTCCTCGATCACAGCAAGATCACGCTGGGCGGCGACCAATTCCGCATAGGCGATTGTTATGTCCCGTATCAGGTCAAGCCGCGCGCCGTCGCGGGCATAATGAATCTTCGTTTTTTCGGCTTCGGCCACCCGGACGCGGCTGCCGCGCTTGCCTGGTAATTCGACAAGCTGCGAAACGCCATAGGTGATTTCTGCGCTGTCCAGTCCATCATAAGGGCCATCGCCGTAAATATTGTCGGCCTCAATGGATATTTCAGGGTTTGGCAACGCGCCCGCCTGTGATCGGCTGGCGGTGGCAGCATCGGCGCGGCTGGCGGACGCGCCTAACACCGGGGAATGTTCCAAGGCCCACGCTATGGCCTGATCGAGAACAAGCATTGCGGGTGCGGCGGGTTGCTCTATGGCGGGCGGCGTAACAGCTTGTTCTTGCGCGACAGCGGGAACCGCTGGCGGCAGCGAAACTGCCGCCAGCAAACCCGCCACAATGAATGATTTGGTTTTCATGTCTGGGTTTTACTTTTTATTGATTGAAACGAACGCCGTGGTTCTTCATGGAATGAGCGTCCGCAGATGTCCCGCTCTTCGCGCTTACGGCGGCGGGCTTCGTTCCCCCTGCCGTTTCGGGAGGGACGGAATATTGCGGCTCTATTGTGCTACATGCTGATAAGGCCAGTGTCGCCAGCACGATCAGGGCGGGGCGCATAGCGCCAGATAGATTCATAGTCATGGATATTTCCTCGTTTGATTGAAAATGCGTAATGCAGTTCAAGCCGCTTCAAACGAAGCGACTTTACGGAGGAAAAGGCGCGTGGCCTAAACTCCGTTTAAATCAAACGAGGGATTTCGGGGGGCGTAAAAGGGAAAATAAGAAATCACCAGTTACGACATCTACAAGCGGCGGGTGCAGAATCGTATCCGGTTGCTGAAAGTCGAAAGCAGAATAATCATACAGGCCGATAGCGTGGGACGCACAGCAATGAGTGCAGCTCAGGCATGTTTCCGCAGCCGCCTTTTTGTTCTGCTCCGTATCTTTTTGCTGACCTTGATCGGCTTGATGGCTTGGGCATTTTGCCTTATCCACGCTCTGATCGACGATCTTTTCCTGCGCCGCCGAATTGCAGGAATCCGGCCCAAACGCATGTGCAGCGGCTGAATAGCCGCTTACAAAAATGGACAGGATAAGTGCAAAGACGAGAAAACGCATGGCTAATAAGTTAGCACATGCAATATATACAAACAAGCCCCTGATTTTTATGAAACTAAAATATATATTAAGACATTGGTGCTACATGACTAAAAACCGTTTCAAAGAGATTGCAAAATTTTTCTCAGGGTTTGAGGCATTTCACGCTCTTTTCCACGGCTCTTTAGCCGTAACGGGCACAAGCCTGACCTTGCTAGGATTTACAATATCCCCGACAGGCAGCCTGTGCGCCGCCGCCTGCCATGTTGCTT
>CAYSGL010000019.1:0-11391 GCA_964430725.1 uncultured Pseudobdellovibrionaceae bacterium | reverse complement strand
GCTTGATTGACGGGGCGGAATACAGTAACCATCAGATATGACAGAAGAACGCCCCCCAAAAAAAGAAGACGGTTTTTTTAAAACGGCGCTGATCGCGGTGTTGCTGGCGCTGGTGATCCGTACGTTCCTGTTCGAACCGTTCAACATTCCGTCCGGCTCGATGAAGCCGACTTTGCTGGTGGGCGATTATCTGTTCGTCAATAAATATACCTACGGTTACTCCAAACATTCATTTCCGTTTTCCCTTGGCCCTTTTGAAGGGCGCCAGTTTTCCAGCGAGCCACGGCGCGGCGATGTCGTGGTCTTTAAGCTGCCGACCAACACGCGCGTCGATTATATCAAGCGGGTGATCGGTTTGCCGGGCGATCGCATCCAGATGCTCGACGGGCGTCTTTACATCAACCGGCAAATGGTTGAACGCGAGGTTGTCGGCTTGCGTCATATTGCCGAAGGATACGGCAAACCGCTGATGATGACCGAATATATCGAAACATTGCCGGATGGAACGATGCACCGGATTTTAGAAGAAAGCGATGCACGCGATCTTGATAACACCGATGAATATCTTGTGCCCGAAGGCCACTATTTCGTTATGGGTGACAACCGCGATAACTCTCAGGACAGCCGTGTGTCCTCTCTGGTTGGCTATGTGCCGTTCGAAAATATTGTCGGTCGCGCCTCTTTCCTGTTTTTCTCGATTGATGCGATGCGGGCAAGCTGGACAAAGCCGTGGACATGGCCCGGCGCGATCCGCTGGGCGCGTCTGTTCGATGATCTTTCGCCAATGCGCAGCGCAGGGCGGGAGTAGGCGATGGACAATATTCTGGCTTCGGTCGAACAGACACTCGGCTATGTTTTTCAAAATCGCGACTGGCTGAAACGCGCCTTGACGCATTCGTCCAGCGTGGATGATAAAAATTACGAACGGCTTGAATTTCTGGGGGATCGCGTACTGGGCCTTGTGATGGCGCATGCGCTGTTCGACCATTTTCCCGATGAAAATGAGGGCGGCATGGCGCGCCGTCACTCGGCGCTGGTGCAGGGGCGTACCATTGCCTTGATCGGGCAACAGAACGGGATTGGCGAATATATTATCATGTCGGTGGCCGAGCGCGCATCCGGCGGCGGGGAAAAGGAAAATATCGTTGCCGATGTGATGGAGGCCCTGTTCGGGGCGATCTATCTTGATGGCGGGCTGGATGCCGCGCGCGGTGTTATCCTGCGCTTGTGGGGCAATAACATCGATACGCTGACCGAAGCGCCGATGGACCCAAAAACGGAATTACAGGAATGGGTGCAGGCGCGGGGCTGGCCGTTGCCTGTCTATGATATTATTGACAAAACCGGCCCGGATCATGCGCCTGAATTTGTTATCGAGGTGCGCGTGGAGGGGCAGGCGCCTGTCGCTGCTGCCGGTCCGTCGCGCCGCCAGGCTGAAAAAACAGCGGCCCGCACGATGCTGCGCCATTTGAAGGAGAATGTTGTATGAGCGCGCCGGAAAAAACCCACGCTGGCTATGCCGTGATACTGGGGGCGCCTAATGCGGGCAAATCAACCCTGATCAATCAGTTGACAGGAACAAAGATCTCGATCGTTTCGGATAAGGTCCAAACGACCCGCACCCGCGTTCTGGGTATTGTCATGCACGAAGACACGCAAATTGTCTTTGTCGATACGCCCGGCATTTTTGCGGCGAAAGACAAAAATAAAATGGAACGTGCGATTGTCGCGAATGCATGGGAATCCTTAACGAACGCCGATGTCATCCTGGTGTTGGTCGATATCCAGAAAAAAATGTCCGACGAAACCCGCATGATTTTGTCGCGTCTTAAGGATTACAAAAAACCGGTCCATCTGGTGATGAATAAAATTGACGGGGTCAAGCGCGAAACATTGTTGCAAACAGCGCAAAAACTGAACGAAGAATTCGATTTTTCTGCGACTTATATGATCTCGGCCCTGAAAGGCGATGGGGTGGACGGGTTGAAGGCGCAGGTCGCCAAATCCATGCCGGAAAGTCCTTATATATTCGATCCGGAGGATGTATCGGACATGCCTATGCGTCTTCTGGCGGCGGAAATGACGCGTGAAAAACTCTTCCACAAACTCTACCGCGAAATACCATACGATCTGACGGTTGAAACGGACGCGTGGGAAGACAACGAGGATGGCAGCGTAACCATTCATCAAACAATTTATGTCATGCGTGAATCCCAGAAAAAAATTATTCTGGGAAAGGGGGGCGATATGATCAAGCATGTCGGCATCGCCGCGCGCAAGGATATCGAAGAGATGATCGATATGCGCGCGCATCTGAAATTATTCGTCAAGGTCAAGGAAGACTGGACGCGGGATGAAGAGCGTTTCCGCCTTTGGGGGCTTAATCCCTCCGCGTAAAACCACCCCCCGTCATTGCTTTGCTCCACTCGCAATGACGAATGCTCCATTTAGGCAAATCCCGAAATTCTTTTCATGTGGATAAAGAGGCGGGACGAATCATCGACTCTTGTCCGATGAGTCGCGCCGTTGTTACAGTCGTCTTATTCAAGACAAACGCCAGTGTGTTGGGCCTATTCAGGAGGCGCTTAAAAAATGAGTTGGACGGACGATCGCGTAAAACTTTTAAAACAGCTCTGGGGCGAAGGGAAAACCGCCGCCCAGATTGCGAAGGAACTCGGGGGTGTGACCCGCAATGCGGTCATCGGTAAAGCGCACCGCTTGAAACTGAATTCGCGTCTTTCCCCCATTCAACAGAACGTCAAGAAAACGAAGTCCGAGCGCAAGGATACCGCGCATAAACCGACCCCCGTTCGCAAAATTGAATTTAAAGGGATTGGCATCAAGTTGCGCGATCTGGAAAACGATATGTGCCGCTGGCCGTCGGGTGATCCCAAGGACAAGGATTTTGTTTTTTGCGGCTGCAAGCGCGTTGAGGGTCTGCCGTACTGCGCCGAGCATTGCAAAGCGGCTTATCAGGTTCAGTCACGCAGCCGGTCGCTTAACGCCGATGATTTCAACAACGATGCCGGATCGCCCGCAGACTTTGAAATCAAAACGGCCGCAAACGGCTGATACAGACCGATTTCAGTACGCCAGGTACGCCATGTTATAATAAGAACCGCCTTGATTTGTTCAGGGCGGTTTTTCTGTCTCTTTTTTTGTAAAGGGGAGAGTGCAAGATTCTGCGTTGCAACAGCGCTGGCTGGGAGGTGAGCGGAAACGACGATCGTTAATCAATTATATCCAGCGAGACGACTTCGCGGCCTTTGGCGACTTCGCGCATTTTCATTTTGACCCGTTGGCCGGGGGCCAGCATCGAGATTCTGTGGCGCTCCAGGCATGATTGATGGATAAACACATCTTTTTGCCCGTCTGCGGGGATAATAAAGCCAAATCCTTTATCCGGCTTGTACCATTTGACCGTTCCGCTCATTTCGATGAAATCATCGGCGTCGCTTTCCTCGATCCGGTGGGAAATCGGCATCGGCGTTTCTCCGGCATCGACCAGTTTCTCGACCGAGACGACCAGCGCCCCCTTGGGGCCCTTGACGATGTGACAGTCTATAACCGCGCCTTCGCCCAGCGCGGTAATACCGGCATCCTGCAAGGTCGTAATATGCACAAAGGCATCACACGGGTCGCCTATGGGGACCAGAAAGCCGAACCCCTTGGTTGCGTTGAACCATTTCAGCTGAGCTTGAACCTGCTCCGCCTGTCCTTCGACATCGAAAGACGGCTTATGATCTTGGGGCGAAAATTGAGAACTCATGGTCAAAATACTAGACCCGACAATTGTTTATAACCACACACATAGTTATTTCTACCATCATTTTTATCGTAAAGCCAGAGACAAAATACAACCATGAGATACAAAAGCGCGCGGATTTAGTTTGTGGTTAACACTTTCCCTGTTACCATTAAGGTTAACGAAATCAACCATTTATATTGCACTGCGCAATAAACGGGATCTGGCATGACGCATATGGACGCTCCTCTTTGGCAAAACTCCTACCCCCCCAACATATCGTGGAACCAAAATGTTCCCGTCTATCCGCTGTTCGATATGCTGGAGAAAACCGCCACGCAATTCGGCGATCGACCCGCTTTTGATTTTCTCGGCGCCAAATGGACGTGGCAAGACATGTACGATCAGTCCTTGCGGATGGCCAAGGGCTTGCAGGCCATGGGGGTCGGCAAAGGCACCAAGGTTGGCCTGTTCCTGCCCAATTGCCCCATCTTCGTCATTGCCTATTACGCGATTGTGCGCACCGGGGCGAGCGTCGTGAATTACAATCCGCTTTATTCGGCCAAGGAACTGGCGCACCAAATCGAAGATTCACAAACCGATATCATGGTGTCTGCGGATTTGACGCTGTTATACGACAAAATGAAACAGATGCTGACCGATACGCGCCTCAATCATCTGATCGTCTGTCATTTTCCTGATTTATTACCTCAACCCAAACGAACGCTGTTTAAAATTTTCAAAGGGCGCGAGCTGGCGAAAATTCCCGATAGCAAGCGCATCACCCATTATGACGATGTGATCAATAACGATGGCAAGCCCACACCAGTGGAGATTGATCCGCTTAACGATATCGCCGTGTTGCAATATACCGGCGGTACGACAGGCATTCCCAAGGGGGCTATGCTGACCCATGCGAATGTTGTCGCCAACGCCGAACAAGCCACCGCGTGGTTGGGAGATGGTAAGCCTGGCGAAGAAAAAATGGTGGGCGTGTTGCCGTTTTTCCATGTCTTCGCCATGACCGCCGTGATGAATTTTTCCGTCAAGATGGGATTTGAAATCGTGGCCTTGCCACGCTTCGAACTGATCCAAACATTAAAGCTGATTGACCGGACGAAGCCGCATTTCTTTCCCGGCGTGCCGGCGATTTACAACGCAATCAACAACTGCAAGAAAACCCATAAATTCGATTTATCGTCCCTGCGTTATTGTATTGCGGGCGGCGCGCCGCTGCCGGTCGAGGTCAAAAAATCGTTCGAGGAAAAAACCGGCTGTGTCGTGGTTGAAGGCTATGGCCTGACCGAAGCGACGCCGGTGATTTGCTGCAATCCGCCTGTTGGCGAAAACAAGGCCGGTTCGATCGGCCTGCCCCTGCCCGGCACCATTGTTGAAATCATCAATCCCGAAGATAAAACCACCCGCATGCCGTTGGGCGAGCGCGGCGAGCTGTGCGCGCGCGGGCCACAGGTGATGAAGGGCTATTGGAATAATCAAGAGGCCACCGACGATGTACTGCGCGATGGGCTTCTTTATACCGGCGATATCGCGATTATGGATGAAGACGGATATGTTTATATCGTTGATCGCATCAAGGACTTGATCATCACCAACGGCTATAACGTCTATCCGCGCAATGTCGAAGAAGCGATTTACCTGCATCCGTGTGTCGAGGAATGTATTGTTGCGGGGCTTCCCGATGCCCAGCGCGGTGAAATTGTCAAAGCGTGGGTGAAATGCAAAGAAGGTCGCGAACTCTCGATTGAGGATTTAAAAATCTTTTTGAAAGACAAACTCTCACCGATGGAAATGCCCAAGCACATCGAATTCCGCGCCGAACCTTTGCCCAAAACCATGATCGGCAAACTCTCGCGCAAGGACATCGTCGCGCAGGAATTGGAAAAGTAACATCTAACGTCATTGCGAGGAGGCCGCCAGGCTGACGCGGCAATCCATACAATGCTTCCACGCGGTAAGATACTATGGATTGCTTCGTCGTTTACGCTCCTCGCAATGACGGGAATCCTCAGAAAAAATCCAAATCGCGATTATCAAACCGCAGAGGCGCAGAGCGCGCAGAGTTTTTTTATTCTTCTCTGTGCGCTCTGCGGTTCTCTGTGTTCTCTGCGTTAAAAAAAGAAAGGGTGGGTAGATTGCATAAATTCCGGCGAAGGCCGGAATCCATTCATCCGTAAGCGCGAAAATCAGATAATGGTAATGGACTTGCCATCAACAAAAACCGCCTGATCGTCGTTAAGGGCATAGATGTATTTTTATGATAGGAGTATTAGCGGACTTCAACGGATGAGATACGATTTCTTATTTTTTCGCAACAATTGTCAATAGCTTCGGTAATGTTCTTGTGGTTCTCTTTCTGTGATCTCCAGTATTCGCTAGGAGACCTTTCAATGTGTTCGTAATCTATTGCCTCATAGTGTGATTTTTCTAGAACATCAACTAAAGATTCATAGACTTCTTTAGAGTAGAATGGTTTGTTAACTTCTATTGTGTCTCGGTATTTTTCTAATTTTTCAAAAAAATCTTGTAGACGTCTACGCATTCTCTCTTCTTTTGATTCTTTGGGATCAAAGCTATCGAAAATTGGTCTTAGGTTTAAGACGGCTATACGTAATGGTAGAAGGCATGCCCAAATTTCTTTATAGATATCAAATTCATGGTCAAACTGCTTTTTTGTGATGTGTGATTTATAATCCAGTTTGTTTTTTAAATCTTCAATCTCACTTTGTAGCTGCTTTTTCTGTCTCTCTAATAGAATTTTTCCTATGTAGCCAACTATTCCCGCTATGATGACGGGTGCGGTAAAGTAGTGGAGTAATAATTCAAACACCACTATCCCCGCAAACTCGCGCCACATTTGGCGGCGACGGTATCGGCTACGGATTTTGCAATCGTATCGATCTCCGCGTCCGTCAAAGTTTTATCTTTCGGCTGGATCGTCACGGCAATGGCAACGGATTTCTTGCCGTCTTCAACGCCCTTGCCCTGATAGATGTCGAACACCTCAAGCGCCGAGATCATCTTATCGGCACTACGGGCCGCGCGCAAAATCGCGTCTGCCTCGACACTTTCATCAACAATAAACGCAAAATCGCGGGTAACCGGTTGCAGGGGCGAGAGAACCAATAACGGTTTTGCCGGACCCGTTTTCTTTTTCGCTTCGGGGATAGCTTCGAGGAACACTTCAAATCCGCTTGCCGTATCCTTGATGCCGCACTCTTCCAACGTCGCCGGATGAATTTCACCGAAATACGCCAGCACGCTCTTGCCCAGACGCAGCGAACCCGAACGACCCGGGTGATAATAATCCGGCGCATCACGGTTAACTTGCAAATTCCCCACGGGCGCACCAGCGGCTTCCAGCGCGGCCATTGCATCGGCCTTCGCATCGAGCGCATCGACTTTGCGGTGTGCTTGCGCGGCCGACCAGTGACGCGGGCCCATCGCGCCATACCGCACGCCGCTTGCCGTCATTTGCTGTCCATCCGGCTTGACCGACTGGAAGATCGGACCGACTTCGAACAACGCCGTATCGCCAAGGCCTTTATCGGCATTGCGCTGTGCGGCCTGTAATAAATTCGGCAGAATGCTCGGGCGCATCTGGTCCATCTCCGATGAAATCGGGTTGGTCAGCGTGAGCGCAGGATTGTCATTGCTACCGAATGCACGCGCTGTGTCTTTTTGCATGAACGACCAGGTGACGGATTCGGACAAACCGCGCACGGCCAGCGCCGCACGGGATGCGCGGATGCGCGCACCGTTTATCGTTTCACCGCCATTGGCGACCGCACGTTCCGATCGCACCGACACCGCCTCGACTTTATCATAACCGTTGATGCGGATGACTTCTTCGACCAGATCGGCTTTGCCTTCCACATCGGCGCGCCAGCTCGGTGTTGTGACCTTGGAACCGTTCACGGTAAAGCCGAGCGCTTCCAAAATGCGGGCCTGTTCTTTTGCATCAATCTCGATGCCGCCGAGTTTGGCGGTATAGGCGGGATCGAAGTCAATCTCGCGCGTCACGTCGGGCGCTTTGCCCGCAATCACCACGTCGGAGGCTTCGCCGCCGCAATATTCGAGAATAAGGTTTGTGGCAACTTCAATGCCATCATACGTGAATTGCGGATCGACGCCGCGCTCGAAACGATACCGCGCATCGGAAATGATATCGAGCGTCCGGCCCGTTTTGGCCACCGCATAGGGGTCGAACCACGCACATTCGACGAACACGTTAACCGTGTCCTCGGTGCATCCGGTGGATGTCCCGCCGACGATCCCGCCAAGGCCGAGTACGCCGCTATCATCGCAAACCGCAACCATGCCGTCCTTGAGCGTGTAGGATTTATCGTTCAGCGCATCGAGGCTTTCGCCGTCCTTCGCGAGGCGCACATGGATATTGCCTTGCAGCTTGTCGGCATCGAATACGTGCAGCGGACGCGCGAGGTCGTGCGTCACAAGATTGGTGATATCGACCAGCGTCGAAATCGGACGCAAGCCAATGGCTTTTAATTTCTTTTGCAGTTCTTCGGGGGCGGGTCCGTTCTTCACGCCTTTGATCATTCGCCCGATAAAGATCGGGCACGCATCGGTTTTCAGATCAATGCCGATCGGCGATGTGAATGTGCCTTTAACGGGTTTATAGGGCAGGGGTTTTAATGTGCCCAATCCGGCGGCGGCGAGGTCGCGGGCCACGCCGCGCACACCCGTGCAATCGGCGCGGTCGGGCGTGATCGCAATATCAATCAGCGGATCATCGGTGCCGTAAATGTCATTGAATGGCGTACCGATGGGCGTATCGGCGGGCAGGTCGATGATGCCGTCATGGTCATCGGACAATCCCATCTCGCGCTCGGATACCATCATGCCGTTGGATTCCTGGCCGCGAATGACGCCTTTTTTCAGCGTGATGTCCGTGCCGGGAATATAGGTGCCATCAGGCGCAAAAATCCCCTTCATGCCTGCGCGCGCATTGGGCGCACCGCATACGACCTGAACGGGGGCACCCTTGCCGGTATCGACCATCAATACTTTCAGGCGGTCGGCATCGGGGTGCTTTTCGGCGGACACAACATGCGCGACCTTGAACGGTGCGAAGGCCGCGCCGCGATCTTCCACGCTCTCGACTTCAAGGCCGAGCGCGGTGAGCGCGATTTCAATCTCGCCTAGCGTCGCATTTGTATCCAGATGTTCCTTAAGCCATGACAGCGTAAATTTCATACCAAACCTCTTTGTTGTTCCAATGGTTTAAAAGGAATAGACGCGTTTTTAAAGCTTTTTGTCTATCGGTGTTGTCATTCCCCGCGCAGGCGGGGAATCCAGCGGACTTGGCTCTGGATCCTCCGGTCAAGCCGGAGGATGACAAAAGAGAAATAATTCCGCTTTTCTTTCTTCCCGGCTTGGCTTATAAAACCACCATTCCCTATATGGTTAGCGTTCTTCAAAAAGCCCTGCGGCTTTACGAACCCATGGGGGGAAGAGAAAATTTTTTGATTAAGGATCAATAGCTTATGTCGAAAACAGGCCCGATCGAGTTTTTCCGTCAGGTGCGCGCCGAGGTGAAAAAAGTCACCTGGCCGACCCGCAATGAAACGACTGTCAGCACCATTGCCGTGTTCATTATGGTTGTCATAGCGGCGACGTTCCTGTTTTTCGCGGATCAGATTATCGCCTGGGGATTGTCTTTTATCCTGGGGCTTGGACAATAAAAAAAACCTATGACTTTGTAAGAAAAGAAGGAAAAAATCATGGCGCATCGTTGGTATGTTTTGCACGTCTATTCAGGTTTCGAGAACAAGGTAGCCGAAGCGATCCGGGATAAAGCCGAGAAAAAAGGCCTCTCCGAGCGTGTCGCCGACATCATGGTCCCGACCGAGGAAGTAATTGAAGTCAAGCGCGGCCAAAAGGTTAATGCCGAGCGCAAGTTCTTTCCCGGCTATGTGCTGGCCAAGCTCGATATGTCCGACGATGTCTGGCATATGATCAAGGATACACCGCGTGTTACGGGCTTTTTGGGGGCCGGTAACCGTCCAACGCCGATTTCGGAAAAAGAAGCCAATGCCCTGATGAAGCAAATTCAAGAAGGCATTGAAAGCCCGCGTCCAAGCGTGACCTTCGATATCGGCGAGGAAGTCAAGGTTGCGGACGGCCCGTTCGCTTCTTTCAACGGGATCGTCGAGGAAATCGACGAAGACAAAGCGAAACTCAAGGTTTCCGTCTCCATTTTTGGCCGCGCAACGCCGGTCGAACTGGATTACGGGCAAGTGGAGAAGATGTAACAAGGTCTTTTCCCTTGCATTTCCGGCGGGTTTGGCATTATAACCCGCCACATTAAAGGATTGTAGGAGGTCGTCGCCCCGTTTTAAGACCATGGGTCGAGCCGCACTACAGCCCTTCGTTTAAACGCCAAAAGTTTACGGAGGTACACAATGGCAAAGAAAATCACAGGTTATATCAACCTGATCATCCCGGCTGGCTCGGCCAACCCGTCACCGCCGATCGGCCCCGCGCTCGGTCAGCACGGCGTCAACATCATGGAATTCTGTAAGGCGTTTAACGCCCATACGGAAAAATCCGAAAAAGGGATGCCGACACCTGTCGTCATCACGGTTTACGCCGACCGTACGTTCAGCTTTATCACGAAGAAAGCGCCGAACACGTACTACATCAAGAAAGCGGTCAAGCTGAAGTCCGGCGCGAACAATCCGGGCCGCGAAACCGTCGGCACGATCCGCAAGTCGCAGATCAAGGCAATCGCCGAAGACAAGATGCAGGACATGAACGCAAAAGACCTCGATGGCGCGATGCGCATCATCGAAGGTTCCGCACGCTCGATGGGCGTAGAAGTGGTGGAGGGCTAGGACCATGGCACAAAGCAAAAAAATGAAAGCGGCAAATGCATCGGTCGATCAGGCAAAAACCTATGCCATCGACGAGGCAGTGGCTTTGCTGAAAACTTCGGCTGGCGCACGTAAGTTTGACGAAACGATCGACATCTCGATCAATCTCGGCGTGGATACCAAGCATGCGGACCAACAGGTGCGCGGCATGATCTCGCTGCCGCATGGTACGGGGAAATCGGTTCGCGTTGCGGTTATCGCCAAAGACGCAAAAGCCGATGAAGCGAAAAAGGCAGGAGCCGATCTGGTCGGCGCCGAAGACCTCATCAGCGACATCAAGAACGGCAAGATCGACTTCGATCGCTGCATCGCGACGCCGGACATGATGGGCCTCGTGGGTCAGGTGGCGAAAATCCTCGGACCTAAGGGCATGATGCCGAACCCGAAACTGGGTACGGTGACGCCGGACGTGGCCAAGGCCGTTTCCGAAGCCAAGGCCGGTTCGATCGAATTCCGTGCGGAAAAGACCGGTATCGTCCATGCGGGCGTGGGCAAGGCTTCGTTCGATGCCAAAAAGCTGGTTGAGAATATCGATGCCTTTATCGCGGCGATTGTCCGCGCGAAACCTGCCGGTGCGAAAGGGACCTATGTGAAGAAAATCACGCTGTCCTCGACCATGGGTCCCGGCATCCGTATCGAGGCGAACAAAGCCGCGTAAATCGCTAAAAATTCCTGATTATCAAAGACCCCCGCCACGCTGCGGGGGTTTTTCTTTGTTTTCGGTTAACCAAT
>CAYSGL010000018.1:0-11426 GCA_964430725.1 uncultured Pseudobdellovibrionaceae bacterium | reverse complement strand
TGAAAATGGTGATTATATATACAATAAAAAGAAGCTGCGTGAAATTGACAGGCGCGTGCGTTATCTGACCAAGCGGCTGGAGAGCGCGGAGGTCGTCGATCCGCGAAAGCAACAAGGCATTGAGCGCGTTTTTTTTGGTGCGACTGTCACCTATGTTCATAAAGACGATATTGAAATAACCGTCACATTAGTCGGTGTTGACGAAGCCGATATGGGGCAGGGGAAAATCAACTGGACATCACCGGTTGCAAGGGCAATGATGAAGCGCGCTGTCGGGGACATTGTATCGTATCATACGCCATCCGGTCCCGATGAAATCGAGATAGTCGATATTCGTTATATCGTAGAATAAAGGAGCACAAAATGACCCGTTTCATTGTTACCGTATTTTCAATGGCCGTTTTTTCAATGTCCGCCATGGCAGCGGTTGAAAAAGAATATGATCCTTCCCGGCCCATGCTGACCACGCCGTGGTTTTCTTCGATGAGTGAGGAAGGACGGCAGGCTGATTTGGCGTTTGTTCGCGGGATGCGCCCCCATCATGCCGGCGCGTTGACGATGTCGCAACAATATCTCTCGGACGGTGCTGCGTCACACCCGACCCTGAAACAGTTGGCCCGTGGCATTATTCACAACCAGACTTTTGAAATCGGTGTGCTGGATATGGCCGGACAATATGCGCAAAAGGGGGATGGACAGATTGCCGCCGAAGGCCAAGCGCAGGTTCAAAAATTTCAGCGCGCGCCGATGCCGGCTTCATGGGGAGTCGCCGCAAAGGACGAGCGTGTGAGTGCGCGTGACGTCCAGTTTGCCAAGGCAATGATTATCCATCATCAAGCGGCGGTCGATATGTGCAATGGTTATAATCGTAATCCGGCGGTGAATAATCAATATCTGAAAAAAATCTGCCTGGATGTTATTGTTGATCAAGAACAGGAAATTTCCCTGATGAATAAAATCGTCTCTGCGTATACAGGGGATGTACAGGCGGTTAAAATTACCTCTGATATGGTTCATGGTATGGAGGGGATGACGCACACGTCGCACAACGGCCATGGCGCGTCACACATGCATCATTAAGACATTCGGGAACAGCGGAGACATCGCCCGTGAAGCTCCGCGTTCCAGTATGCCAGCGCGAATTTCGATGTGTTTAGCCTGGCCTGTAATTCGCCGGGCAGGTGACACAGGTGAATTTCTTCTACCTGTCCGCATCCGTCGCATACGATGAATTGTGAGCCGCGATGCGCGTGTCCGGCATGACATGTTACGAAGGCATTCAGGCTTTCTATTTTATGGATAAATCCGTTTCCCTGTAGGAATTCAATCGCGCGATAGATTGTGGGCGGCTTGGGATTGGGAAAGTGCCGGCCAAATTCGGCAAGAATGTCGTAAGCGCCGATCGGGGTTTTGCTTTGCGCAATGATTGTCAGAACCAGCCGTCTCTGGTCGGTAAAACGCACCCCGTTTTCCGCGCACCATGCTTCGACCTCGGCGATCAGCTGTTTGGTATCCTCAGTCATTTTCATGGGGATAGAATAGGTCGTGTGATGAGGAATGGGAAGGTTTTTCATGGCCTCTTGATTCTGGGCGGAAATCAGCGCATTCTGCCGCTCGTAATGACCTGTCACTATGCTCGATATATGCGCGCGGCTCTACTGTTCATAGTGGGGGTGGCTGTTCTGTTGCATGCGGCTATCCCTGTCGGGTTTATGCCGGATATCGGCAAGCAGGCAGGTAGCTTTGTGACTATTTGCTCGGGGTTTGGCGAAAAGACCGTTTTTATTGTCGATGATACAGGTGGGCATGAGCAAGGCATGGGCGAGACGTGCACCTATGCGTTTACTTTGCCAGCGCTCGATCATGCACCCGTCATTCTACCCGCCATCGTCGCAGCATCGTATGTGCCTTCCACTTCTTCTTTTTCTGCCGTACCGGTTCATAACGGCAATCTTGATCTCTCTCATCCCCCCACCGGCCCGCCTGTCACTGTCTGAATAATCTTTCATCGGCCGATTTCCGGCCGGATGTCTTATTCATAGTGACAGGAGTTTTTGCATGTCTGATGCAAAAGAAAGTACGTGGGATGCGGCGGATTTTGGTGGTTTGCGTTCTACGCCCGATCCGTTAGACGGGGTAGAACTTTTTTACGAAGATCCTAATGCCCTTCTTGATTGGTGTGGGCGCGGCGCTGCGTGTTTGTGCGGGACGGGCGCGTCGCATATTATGTGCGTTGTTATCCCCGCTGTGACGGGCGGCTTGTCTGGCGGCGCTGGCTGGCTGGCGCCAAGCGCGGCGATGTATGTGCTCAGCCCCGCTTTTGCGCTTGCCGCCAATGCGGGTATCGACCGATGGAAGAATATTAAACGTGATGCAAAATCACAGATAACAAGCATGGCCATATCCACCGTCGTGGCTGTCGGTCTGACCTTCGCCATTAACACGGTGAGCGGCCACGATCATATTGATAACAGCCGCAAGCAGTATCTTGATTCCTTGCCCCCCGCTATGAGAGCCGCAGAAATGGTCGTGCCGCAACAGCGTTATGGCCGCTTGCCGCAGAGTTTACAGCTTCGTGTAAATGAGGCCGCCCGTAGGGAAGGATTGTCGCCGGCAGAATATTTATATTTTTGCGACGGAAGCGATGAACTTGGGCGGGATCTTTTGGCTTATGAACGCACTCGGCGCATGGATCAGGATGGGCAATTGGCCCCTTGATTATAGTGTAATGTTATAATATAACAATTTTACGGCACAAATCATGGCACTACAAGCAGTACAAGAACGGCAAGATGAGCGCGATATTCTGGTGATGGAGGATATCGATCCCGCCGCGCAATTTGGTTCGCAGCGCCTGATCGCCGCCCATCTTGGCGGGGCACCCGTTGATATTAAATCATGGGGCACGGCGGAAACGGTTTACGAGGAAGTGACCGCAAAGCTGATCGCGTATGGCGTGGAGCAGGGGATCGCGCAAAACTTTGTGCGCGGTCTTGTCGAGTATGCGGTTGAAAAAGCATCCGAGTTTCAATCCGAACATCAAGCAAAAATTATCGCCCTGCGCATCACGGTCGATGAAACCAATCCCGATCCGCAATTTGAAACGGGGCCGGTGGCGACCTTCCGGTTGAACGGAATGTCACGTCAGGCGCAGATGGCCAGCGCCAGCGGGCAGAATGTGCGTTCCACCATCAGCGGCACGGCCACCACAACGTCCGATCGCAGCAGTGTCGAAAATGTGTTCATGGGCGTGAAGGAATGGTCCGTCTGGGGCAAGATCGAAGCACCGGACAAAAGCGAATTGAAGCAAGTTGCACCCGGCGTTATAGCGGTCGCGCTGGCGCAAATGGCGGCGGGGGAATTAACACCCGAAGAAGCCGCAACCTTGCAGGCGCAACTGGAATTTCTGGCCGCCGAAGGCGCGCTCCCGCCAGAGCTGGCCGATATCGTGCGCTCTATCGAAACCATGCGCGCGGGGCTGGAAGGCGGCATGGCGCCGGACTCCGCCGTCATGCAATCTTTAGCGAAAAATATTGCCGAGCTGATTACTCAAGGCGCGGAAAATGGAAATTTGTCGCCCGAACTGGCGCGGCAGGTGATGGAATCTGTCGCGGCTTTTTCCGAAACGCATGGCTTGGGGCAAGTTTTTTCCGCCGGTATGATGCAATCGGTCAGCGCGACGATTGAATGGACGGCTGTGGCGCAGGCGCTGGAACAAATCTTTCCGCATCTAAGCGCCGCCGATCGCACCACCATCCATGCGATGATGGAAAGCGGCGAGGTGCCGAGCGCCGAAGCGCTGGCTGAACAACTTGCGGTTATTAACGAGATTATTGCGCAGGCCGATTTGCCGGAGTCTGTGGCCGCGCATGTCGCAACGGTGGAGGACAGTTCGGCGGTCTTGCAAGAGATTGCCCAAAGCCAGATAGAAGCACAGGCGCTCGATGCGCCCGCCGCGTCGGTTGATCTGGCGGCTTTATCGGTCGGCGATGTGCAGGCAATGATACAGGCGCTGGGCGATCTTGACCCCGCCGCACTGACGCCTGAGCAGGCGGAGATATTGCAAGCCTTGCAAGAGGCGATGGGCACGGTCGATCTGGCCAACATCACCCCCGCGCAAATCGAAGCGGCGTTGAAAGGCGAGGGCGATCCGGCGATCAGCGAGGCGTTGCAGGCTATGGCCGCCACGCTTAGCCAACCCGTTATGGCGGTGCTTTTACCGCCGGATGTTCAGGCATCGATGGCGGCGGCTGTGATTTCGTCTGAGGCGAGGGTTGATTTGGCCGCATTAAATTCTGCGGAGATTGTCCAGATGGCAGCGGTTATCGGTGACATGGACTCCGCCGCATTGACGCCCGAGCAAGCAGAAATTTTGCAAGCGTTGCAAGAAACTTTGGGCACGGTCGATCTGGCTAATATCCCCCCCGAACAAATCGAAGCAGCGCTGAACGGCGAGGGTGGTCCTCCTCTGCCGGAAACACCTTCTTCGGTGGCGGAGGGTATTGATGCGGTTCAGGCCGCACTGGAAGGCGGCGATAATGTTATTGCGTTTCCGGTGGATGCCGCCGCGCCGCCATCCGATATCATAACGGACGCACCTGCGGTCGATCCAGATCTATCCAACCTTGTGCCGGACAGCGTGCCGGACACCGATTTGGATGGGACGCCGGATGGTGAACCGGATGTCATGCCCGATGTTGTGCCGACAGGCGGGCCCGAGATTATTGCTGATCCCGTGCCTGATGTCGGGCCGATCGGTGGTCCCGAAATTATCACTGATCCTGTTCCGGATAGTCCTGTGCCACCGGAGGCACCGCCTGAACCAGTAGATTTGGGGCCGGAGGATGTCCCGCCACCGCTCGGCGATGAGCCAAAACCACCCGTGCCGGAAGAAGATAAACAGCCCCAACCGGAACCAAAGCCAGATGAACCGCCCAAGCCTGAAAATAAAGGTCCGGACCAAAAACCGGAGCCGGATAGACAGCCGGATCAACCGGATCAGCCTGTCTTTGAAAAAAAAGATGGGTGCGGACCGGAATGTCCTTGCCCCGACTCTTTTAAAAAAGCGGCGGGCAACCCCGATGAAATGCATAGGCTTGCAACATTAAAAGCCGAGGAAACACTCAAGTCGTTTATAGAAAAACCTGCTGGAGAAATTCAGCGATTAGATTCTGGTTATGAACTTATTAAACGTGATGACGGAAAAGTAGAGTTAAAAACGCCTGAGGGTAATCAGGTGTTTACCTCGCCCGAAGAGCTCAAGGAGAAACTGACCGAAAGCATCATAGAGATAGAGGAATTCAACAACAAATACGCCGATAAACAAGCGGACGTTGTGGATGGTGGATTTGAGGGGCCGGACCAAGAATGGTCTTCACCATCTAGCGATAGTTTATCAGGTGATTTCAATAGCCAGCAATCCGGTTTTGCCGACGGGAAGGATGCCAATGGGCCTGTTGATAGCAACCTTTTTGAGGGCGGTCCGTGGCAAGACTGGAAACCTTGAGATAATAGAAAGAGTATAATAAACATGAGAAATAACAATTACCTTCACAAGGCATTCGGTTGTCGATGCGCCGATCATGTGGAAACTTCCTCTTTTTCTTGTGAAGGAACAGAAGAAGGCGATGTAGATTTGGCAATACTTCAGAAAATGAGAACGCTTGCCGACAATGCTGTATGTATTGATGCAGACAGTTCTATTTTTACCGCTAAACCAGTTGAACCATAAGGAGTAAACCATGTCCGATATTGAAAATGCCGTTAAACCTCTTGTCCCGGGTGTGTACGCCCTGTTTCCGCTTAAGTCCCAGGACGACGATCGTAACTTGGCTCTTAAAGCTATTGCGGGTGTGAAAGATTTATACAGCGAGCCCCAGCTCAGCTTGAAAAAGCTTGATGGCTTCATGGAAACTTCGAAGCCGCTCAGCCTCCCGCAATTATTCGATCCGCGTCACGCGAAGCCTATCATCGACGAAAAGGGACGTGAAGTGCTGTGTCAGATATGGGTAAATCCGAATGCCAAAAACGATCCACGTTTCATGACAATTCTATATTCCCCCAAATCGAAAGATTCATCGGGCAGGACGATGTATAAACCCGAAAAAATCATTCGTGGCCCATGGGCGGATACGCTTATGGTCGGCGGCATGTCCTGCTGCGGTTCAGCGGCGCAGACCTACTGGACGCAAGTCAAGGATGGTGGGCATACGATAGAGGGAAAATCACGTGTTCCTCTAGGAGGATTGGTGCATGATGAACATGCGAATTGGTTGCAGGGAAAATTGCAGGTTGCCGTTAATGGGCAAGGGCTGGTTGCGATGTTTAGCCTTGCAAAAGATATTATGGCGGCGCAACGCCCTGATGATCCTAATCTAAAGATTTCGGTAGATGAACGTCAAGCCTACAGGACGCATTTTGAACGTGCGCCCACGATCTAAAAAAAACCGGCTGTGACCGGTGGTTTCTTGTTGGGAAAAATGGCGGAGCGGAGCGTCTAAATAAAGAAAAAATCTCCACTTAACGCATTGATACTACAGTATTTGTATTGCTGGGCAATGGCAATTTTAGAGGAGGAGGGGGATCAATCACCCCTCTCAGCCTCCTTCTTACTTAGTCATTTCTTGTGTTTAAAGCTTGATCATTCTTAGGCGCAAGGCGTTCAGGATGACGCTTACAGACGACAGTGACATCGCGGCGGCTGCCATGATCGGACTGAGCAACATGCCGAACACGGGGTACAGAACGCCAGCGGCCACCGGTACACCTGCCACGTTATAAGCAAACGCGAAGAACAGGTTCTGACGGATGTTGCTCATCACCGCTTTCGAAAGGACGCGTGCCTTGGCAATCCCCATCAGATCACCACGCAAGAGGGTGATGCCTGCACTCTCCATGGCTACGTCCGTACCTGTACCCATGGCAATGCCGATGTCAGCAGCAGCCAGAGCGGGTGCGTCATTCGTGCCGTCACCAGCCATCGCAACCACACGGCCTTTGTCCCGCAGCTCTTTAACGATACGGCTTTTGTCTTCGGGCAGGACTTCCGCTTCCACTTCGTCAATTCCCAGCTTACGGGCAACAGCCAAGGCCGTTGTTTTATTATCGCCCGTCAGCATCACCACATGAATTCCTGCAGCCCGTAATTCTTTAATGGCTTGCGGTGTGGTTTCCTTGATCGGGTCGGCAATAGCCAGTAATCCGGCAGCCTTGCCATCCACGGCAGCAAAGATAACGGTTGCGCCGTCTTGTCTCAGCTCATCGCCTTGTTTTTCAAGATGGGAAACATCGATCTTCAGCTCGGTCATCATTTTGATATTACCGAGTGCCACGGAACGGCCACCCACCTTGCCAACAACGCCTTTTCCTGTCGGAGAGTCGAAGTCTTCAGCTTTGGCAATGGTCAGACCTTTTTCCTGTGCGGCCACGACCACGGCATGCGCCAGCGGGTGTTCGCTCGGCTGTTCCAGCGACGCAGCAAAAGAAAGCAGATCATCTTCAGACAAACCTTCGGCAACAATTTTTGTGACCCTTGGCTTACCTTCCGTCAGCGTTCCGGTTTTATCGACAACCAGCGTATCGACTTTCTCCATGCGTTCGAGGGATTCAGCATTTTTAATCAAAACGCCAGCCTGCGCCCCACGGCCTACACCAACCATGATCGACATGGGTGTGGCCAAGCCTAAAGCACACGGACAAGCAATAATCAGAACGCTCACCGCCGCAATCAAGCCATAGCTCAAAGCGGGTGACGGGCCGAATACCGCCCAGACGACAAATGCAATGATAGCAACCAGCATAACCACTGGTACAAACCATGCGGAAACATGGTCGGCCATGCGCTGGATCGGTGCACGACTGCGTTGAGCCTCGGCCACCATCTGCACGATGCGCGACAGCATGGTATCGCCGCCCACGCGTTCGGCACGCATGATAAAGCCACCAGTCTGGTTCATCGTGCCGCCAATGACACTTGCACCATTTTCTTTGACAATCGGCATGGATTCACCTGTTACCATCGACTCATCAATCGCGCTTTTGCCCTCGACAATGGTACCGTCGATCGGCACGGCTTCGCCAGGACGCACCCGCAAATGGTCGCCAACATGAACGTGGTTTAGCGGAATATCTTCTTCCGTACCGTCCTCATTGATGCGACGGGCAATTTTCGGAGAGAGGTTCAGAAGCGCACGAATAGCGCCACCCGTTTTCTCACGCGCCCGCAATTCCAGAACCTGTCCCAACAGAACAAGAACGGTGATAACGGCAGCGGCTTCGAAGTAAACCGGAACCGAGCCATCCGCACGCCAGAATCCTTCAGGGAAGACGCTTGGCGTTAAGGTCGCCACAATACTGTAGAGCCACGCCACACCCGTCCCAATGGCAATCAACGTGAACATATTTAGGTTGCGGGTTTTGACCGAAGCCCAGCCACGCGTAAAGAACGGCAAACCAGCCCAGAGGACGACAGGCGTTGCCAGAGCAAGCTGTATCCAGTTGGAGAGCGTGCCTGTGATGAAGTGCATATTCATCAAGTGCGAACCCATTTCCAAGGCGAAAACAGGCAATGTTAGAACGAGACCAATCCAGAAGCGGCGCGTCATATCAATCAATTCATGGCTTGGCCCTTCCTCGCCCGTCATGATTTCCGGCTCCAGCGCCATACCACAAATAGGGCATGTCCCAGGGCCGACCTGCCGTATTTGCAGGTGCATCGGGCAAATGAAAATGGTTCCTGCGGGTGCATCGACAGGCGCCTTGGCATGATGCCCGTGCTTGTGGGTTGAGCAGCAAGCACCATGTGCATGCTCCTTTGGCTCTTCCTGTTTGTGGGTGGAGCAGCACGAGCCGTGCGCAGCCTCTTGAGGCTCATGTTTGTGCGTAGAACAGCATGAACCTTGCCCAGCTTCTTTTTCCTGATGCGCTTTCTTGTGGCCACAACCGCATCCGTGTGAGGCTTCTTCTTTTGCTGGCTGCGCCTGGCCGTGCTGGGAACAGCATGAACCTTTTTCTTCTTTTTTATGATTGTGATGATCGTGGTTATGGTGATCGTGATTGCTCATGTCGTGGCTCCTTATTCGTCAAACTTTGAAAATAGGCTTGTAACTTCTTCGATAGATTTCATGCGGCCAGCCTCGTCAGTGCCTTCCATAACGTTGATGACGCAGGACGACAGGTGGCGGCGCAAGATCTCAACCTCAACTCCCTTAACGGCAGAACGAACGGCCCGCAGCTGGGAGAGAATCTCAGGGCAATAACGGCCATCTTCGACCATTTTCTTAACGCCTTCGATCTGTCCTGCAATACGGTTTAAACGCTTTATCTCCGCGTCATGGGATGGATGTTTTTGGTGCGCCATCAAATACCTCTGTGCATGTTATATACCTCATAGGGGTATATAGTATATTTACACCTTCCGTCAAGATGGCCTTTAAAGTGATAAAGGGCGCAGCCAAGTCGCCGCGCCCTTTATCTTATTGTTTATAAAATATTTTCATTATTTCTATCTGCTTGAATAAACTGGAACCCGATAGGATTTCAGATTATCTGGACTCTCGAAATAAAATGCACGCCCATCGGCAGTTTGGCCAATAACGGCATCCGCCTTATCGACCTGCTTGCCGCTTACGGGATCGGTTGCCATGCGGACAGTGATGTCTTTTGCAAGACGCTCCTTACACATATGGCAGCAGCCGTAATAGGTTTTCCCGTTTACCTCGACCGGAATCTGCGGCTTGGCAAAGACAGCGTCATTGACCATGCACACAAGCTCGGTTTTAACAGGTGTCAGGGCGACTCCTTCAGCGGCCTTGTCCTGCGCCATTGCTGGCACAGCGAACAAAGCCAAAGCGATTGCGAATAAAAATCCTTTCATTGCATCCTCCCTTAGTTTGCCTTGTTGATTTTCACGACAATGAAGTCATCTTCGCCTTGCGGTTTCAGCGAGAAGGTCACGGCATCACCAGCTTTGAAGCCAGACAGGTCAACGCCCTTCGCCACAGAGAACTCCATCTTCATCTTCGGCCAGCTCAATGCTTTGATCGGGTCGTGCGTAATATTGATGGAGCCTTTACCGGCATCGATGCTGTTGATTTTGCCAGTGGCTGCTATCGCGTCTGCTGCAACCTGACCCTTATCACCAGAACTTTGGCTTGCGGCCTTGGCGCTTGGTGTATGGTGGCCCATCTTGACAGTTTCGCCAGGCTTCGACGGTGTGCCAACAATCAGCGTCCCTCTCATGCCCAGAGCTTCATGCGGGTGGCAGTGGAAACTGTACGTCCCAGGAACGGTAAAGGTATAAGAGAATTTCTCCCCCTCCTTTTCATGGGTGTCGCTCATGATCATTTCATCAACGCCTTTAGGCACCGAGTCAAACATGACATCGTGCATATCGTCTTGCGCGTTAACAAAGGTCACCGTATCCCCTGGCTGGATCGTCAGCTTCTCTGGGGAAAAGTAGTACGGCTTATCACCAGCGGGATCGCTGACCTCCTTGATGACCCACTCTTTTGCAAAGGCGGGACTTGCAAACATTGCAAGTGCAATGACGGGGGCAATGGTTAGCATCAGTTTTTTCATGGTTTTCTCCTTTTGTGTAAACATGAATGGTTGTTAGAACATCAAGCGCAAACCGATTGCGCCCACGACTTCATCGCTATCTTCGCCATTGTTTTTGGCAATGGATGAGGTTTCACCAAATTTCCGGCCATAGCTGATATCCACATATGGCGCGAATTTTCGGGTGATCTCATAACGGGTCTGAAGGCCGATCTTGCCGTCACTTAAACCCGCCCCAATGTCACGGTCAGGCACGTCCTGAGCGAATAGGTTGAGTTCTGCGTAAGGCTGCAGGATCAACTTCTGGGTCAGTAGGAGATCATTCTCCTGTCGAATGTTCGCACTAACGTCACCTTCCTCGCTGATAAACAGGTGCGCTTCCGTTTCAAAGAAGTACGGCGCAAGACCGTTCACACCGATGACGGCATAGGCTGTTGATTTTGGTTCAACATCATACCGCACACCGATTTGCGCATCCCAGAACGTAGAAATATTGCGGCTGTAGAGCGCCCAGAATTCAGCGCTCTCCAATTTGCCATCCGTATGTCCACCTTCGCTTTTCAGCCAGAGTTTGTTTTCGTCAGTACCAACCCAGCCATCCAAGTGCCAAGAGGCCACGCCGCTTTCGTTACGAACGCCAAATTCGGTTTCCAAACGGAACATATGGAAGATCTGACCACCATGCTCTTTCGCCATATCGTGGCTCATATTGTCTTCAGCCAGCGCATGGGTTGTAAATGCGGAGGTCAAAAGCGTAGCGAGGAGTAGTGTTTTAATGGTGCGCATGAGAGCCTCCATCTTTTACAGGTTGGGTTTGTGCTGCTGCAAAGGGAGAAGTGATTCGTGATTTCAAAGTAGGTGCTAATTTT
>CAYSGL010000017.1:2189-11705 GCA_964430725.1 uncultured Pseudobdellovibrionaceae bacterium | reverse complement strand
GGTGTAAAGATTGCCGCCACTCGCGCCACCTATGGCTTCCACGCCCAGACGACCGGAAGATGTGCGCGTGAGAGGCAGCACGGCTTCCGGCCCGGCTTCGCCCATAAGCCCCATGCCTTTTGCCATGGGGAAAAGGGTGGGGCGGCCCACGATACCGCCTCTGGCATAGGCCGTGATTTTCTGGCCGTCCGCGAAGGCAGCACCTTTGGCGAACCAGCCGTCAAAGAAACCCCCGCCGCTGCCGCCGCCCGAACCGCCGAAGATATTGTCGATCATGCCGCTCAAGCCTTGTGCCAGCGGCCCGGTAATCTGGGTGCGGACGAGAAGGCGGGCAATATCCTCGGCTATGCACTTGACCATATCCTTGAACTCGAATTTTCCGGTCATGGCAGCTTTGACCAGCGTGTCTTCAAGCGTTTGCATGGCGTTGGATACGACCCGCTCGACATTCGCGGCCATATCCGTTGCCTCTTCAGCGTATTTATTGAGGGCGCGTTTGGCCCCATCGAACCATTTATCGCTGGCCTCCAGCATCTCGCCATAGGCTTTCTTGGCGGCTGCCTGAAACTCCTCAAAATTGATCGCGCCTTCTTTCAGGAGCTTGTTCAATTCTTCCATGCGCGTGTTGTATTTATCCTGCGCCGAGATATTTTCTTCCGTGATGTCCTTGATCTCTTCGATCAGTTTTTGACGGCGCTCTTCCTCTTTGCGGAGACTTTCCTGCTGTTCTTGCAGCCTGAAATATTCTTCCACCAGCTTGGCGATCTCAAAGCCTTCCTTGCTGAAAAGCTCCACGCCTGCGGCTTTAAGCTGGTTATAGATTTCCTGCGTTTTCTCATCGCGCAGCATTTGCTCGTTACGGAAGCGCAGAGCGGCGGTAACGTCTTCGATTTTCTGCCGTTCTTTTTCAAGCGCCTTGATGCGTTCCTTATCTTCTTTTGAAAGCTCGGCAGGGCGTTTCTTTTGTTGTTCGGCCTGGTACTGCTTGGAGCGTTCGATTTCCGCTTCGCGCCGCAATTCCTGCAGGCGTTTTTCTGTGTCGCGGATTTTCTTGGTCGTTTCTTCGTCTGGCCCGAAGTCCAGATTTTTGACAAACTGAATGGCGTTATCACGGATCGCGGCTTCGGCGGCGAGGCGGAGGTTTTTGAGAGCCTTCACGCCCTCGATTTCGATGCCGGGAATGAGATTGACAGTGTAAACGATGCCGTCTTGAATTTTCTCCAAGCCAAAGAACAGGGCGCGGGCCAGACCCAGAATAGAGGTCTGAAGCGTCAGATATGCGGCTTTTACAGCGCGGGCAACGAAGAAGGCGGTTTTCTGGACAAAGGTCGTGGCCTCGGCGAAAGCCATCTGTCCGGTGACGGCCTTTTCGCCCACGGATATGCTATCGGCCAGAGCGTCTGTCAGCCAGACGACACCATCAATGGCAACGGAATCCCCGATGGCGCGGGAGAGTTCCTTCCATGCGTTATTCAGCCGTGTAAAGGATCCGGCGACCGTGCCGTCGAGCTTCGCCGCTTCCCCTTCAAAGGTTTGTAACGCCTTGATCATGGTGGTGGCAAAGAAATCGCTCGTGACTTTTCCGTCATTGACCAGTTTGCGGAAACCGCCCGCAGGCAATCCCGCCGCCCGGTCAAGCTCTTGCAGCAGCCCCGGCAGAGGCTCGACCACCTGGTTCAATTCCTCGGCGCGTAGCGTTCCGGTGCTAAGACCCTGCGACAGGCCGAACAGGGCGCGGTCGATATTGGCGGACGATGTGCCGAGCGCGACACCCACGTTTGCCAGCCCTTCGGAAAGCTGGTTGACCTGTTCGCGGTTCAAGATGCCGGATTTTTGCAACGCCAGCAGCTTTGCATATCCGTCCGCAAGAACCTTCAGGTCGACATTCAGCTCATTGGCCTTTGACGATAGATAGGATTGCGTGTCCGCATAATCCTCCGCGCTATTGGTCAGGGAGCGCAGCCGGACATCGATCCGCTCAAAAGTCTGGATATTCTGGAATAGGCTTCTTGAGGCGTTGGCCGCTGTAAAGGCGGGCAGCAATCTAGAAGTGATGGTGCGTGTCAGGCCGCGAATAATAACATCGCTCTCGGCGGCGGCGCGGTTTACCCGTTTAAGGCTGCGCTCTCCGGTCTCGCCCACCTTTTGCAGCGTGGCCGTGACTTTGCCGTCCCCCTTGACGCGCAGGGAGATTGTATATCTGTTCTCGCGGTCGGCCATGGCTTAGGCGTTCGTTTCGTTCTCATCAAGGGATTGAAGGATGCCGCGCTCGGCTTCGGTCAGGAGTTCGGTGACGATCTCAATATCGAACCCACGCGCCTTGGCGATTTCCAATGCGGCGGGCATATCGAATCCCACGATTTTCCCGGCAGGGGATACGCGCATCTGCGTGATGCAGGACTCGACAATTTCCCATGCCTGCCGCTCTTGCAGCAGACGGGGTGCATTGACCTGATAGGGGCAGATATTTTCAAAGGCGCAGGGAAGATCCTGGGCGCGGCATGTATTGCAATAGGATGCGCCGCCGTTCTTTTTGAAATGCCATGCGGCCAGCGCACGGATTCTTTTTTTCGCCTCCTGCAACATGAACACATAGTTCGTGAAAAGCTGGAAAAAGCTTTCCGCGACCGCCGATTGCTCCATGACGATGCGAATATTGTCAGGGGTGCATGCTGCGGGGCCGTCACCCGTCTCGTTGCCCACGCCTTCCCACGCGATGATGTGATTGATAGCCAACTCTTTAATTAGGAAGTCCATATAAAGAGCGGTTTTTTGCTTCGGATCAGCCAGATCAACGGGGTTTTCAGGGGCAAAACCCGCCATTTCGACATCTTTTATGCTCTTTTCAAGCTCATTGACCCGTTTTTGCGCGGCAATCGTTGCAGCTGAATACATAAGTGTAGTGAGGGGTTTTACGGTAACGGAGAACCCTTTGATCACCTCAATGCCATAAGACTCCTTGGGCTGTTTCAGGCTGATCATAGGTACTGGCTCCCATCAATGTCGTTGAGCAGCGTGACGGTGAGCATGCGGCCCTTGATCGCGTTAAATGCACCCTGAAAATCAAACGAGGCTTGCACCCCGCCAGGGCCATCCACCGACAGCTTGGGCTTGGGCAAATAAACCTCGTGCGCTTCCAGCTTCAAAAGAAGGCCGTGGGTGAGCGTATAGGTGAACTCCAGATCGACAGGCGTTCCGCTCGATGCCTTGTCGACCAGCACAGTGTCGGCAAAGCGCACCTCAATCGTTCCCGTCAGTGCGGCAATAGTCGGATCGGCACCGTCGATGAGGCCGTCATCGCGGATCGTTTCGATCTTTTCCATGTTATTGCTGTAAGTAACCGATGCCGCCGTCAGGTTGCCGATAGGAACGCCGCTGCTTTTCACGGCCCCCTGAAACTGGCTGATACGCGAAAAGGTCAGGTTTTGCGGTGTGCCGCCCTGCGATGCCGCGAACCGTTTTTCGGCTTGGGCTATCGCGCCAATCGTGGCCGCCGCCGCGCCGGATCGTTGGAAATCCAAAGCGAGGGAATTGATGACCACGCCCGTATGCACGAAGAAGGCGGGAATATTCGGCATGCCGATCTGGACGGTATAGCTGGGCAGCACATCCTTGCCGGATACAAACTCATGCTTGTTGCCGCCGCCTTGCAGCGTGGCGGCGCTCAGGATCGCGGATTCAATATCCGTGGCCAGCGTGAAGGTGTTGCCCACCGTGCCGCCCGTATCATGGGTGATGACCAGGCGTTCGGTTCCTGTGGGGCGGCTGTAGGTTGCCACGGTTACATCGCCGTCCGAAGATGCGTTCAATACCGTGACGGCGGCATCGAGCGTCTGAATGAGCGTGGCCTGGATTTCGATTTCATCGCCGGCGGGCGTGTCATCGACAAACGTAAACTCCGTGCCATTGATCGTGATCTTGTCCCCTATAGCGGGGATCTCGGAAAATTCGATATAGCCAGTGGCGGGAGCAAGGGCGCTGACAGGATCCCCCAAAAGGCCGGTCAGCCAGAAGCCGAGATAGCGCGGGTCAACGGGAACGGCGATATCGCCTTCGTCATTGATCACATCGCGCAGGGGCTGGAGCGGATCGCGGCCATAGCCCAGAACGGCATCCTCGATCAACCCTTGCTCACTGCTAAGGTCGGAACTGTTAAAGGGCATCCGATAATAGTTGCCCGATGCCTGCGCTCCATACGCGATCTCGCGTTTGAGCAGCAGCGTGGCGTTTGATCCATACGCTCTTGCCATGATGGTTTCTCCTTTGGTTTTGGGTGAAAAAGAAAGACCCCGCCGTGGGGCGGGGTTTTCTGGGGGTAATGACGGCTTAGTGCAGCGGGTCTTCGTAATCGGCGCGCAAAACAAGAGTGCCGGATTTCAATGCCGTGCCGCCGACCACAGGGACGATTTCCGTTTTCGGGTGATCGTATGTCAGGCCGAACACGGTTCCGTTCAGGTCGGGATGCAGCCGAAAAACCGCTTTAACCTGCGCCACGAGCGCATCGAATACATTGTCGCGCTGATCGGCTTCCCCCTGTTCCACGAACAGGGCGATATCGATGGCATGCTCGTAATAAACAGAGTCAAATCCGCCCAAGGCTTTATCGGACTGGCCGGGATCGCCGTCATAAATGACGATCAAGCCTTCAGGCGGTACGATTTCCGGCAGGGCGGTGTTGCGGATGACCGGGGCCGTGCAGCCCGCCTCCAGAAGCGTTTTAAGCGTCTGGAGGACGATTTCTGTCTTGCTGCTCATTTTGACCGTCTCTTTCGGTTATAATGGCCGTCGATAAGCTTCACATGCTCATTGGCCCATTTGTCCGATGCGCCCTCGACATCGAGAACGCGGGGCATTTTGGCGATAGGGATTAGAATGAAGATGACCACGGTCGTCCGGCCCTCCGCCTTGGCGGGGTCGGGATTGATATTGAACCTCTTGAAGTCACCCTTTTTCTTGCCGCTCTTTGTCTTGCGCTTATAGGTCTGCGCCTCGTATTCATCGACCAGCAGCGGCAATTTTCCGGGACGCTTAACGTAGGTGAGCTTGCGGATATAATCGTTATACCGCCACGGCGTGGCCTTCCGGCCATTGATGCGTTTTGGCGCGTTTTCCGTGGGGATCGCCAGCATACGCTTGCGGCGGGCGCGCACGATCACACCCTCGTCAAAGGACTCAATGATGTGCGGCGCTTTGGAATAAATATAACCGCCGGGATCAATGCCCTTGTTCGGATAAAATTCAGATTGCCAGCTATTGGCAAGATTGCGGCCCATGCCCGCCGTGGTGATCTGGGCGCGTAATTCTCTTTTTAGTCCTTCCGTCGCGGCGCGGGTGGCCGACTGCACGGCGGAAATCAGATGCTGCTTCTCGGCGAGAACGTCCTTGCTTATGGAGCCGATAACATCCGCGACAATCATGCTTTCCTCACATCGAGAGTCCAAACGAGCCTGTCCGTATCAAGGATCTGCGGCGGGCCTTGCACTTTGTAATCCTGGCCGTCCAGCTGGATAATGTCGCCGCTGGCGGGGGAGGCTTCGGATCGGCGGACTTCCATAAGCATGGTGTCGGTAAGGATCCGTGTGTCGCCAAAATCCATCACATCGTGCGTGGCTTTTGTGACAACACGGATCGCAATATCCGGCCCTCCTGCATGGGGACTGAGGACGGCATCCATGCCAAACGTGGCAAAAACGACATCCACGGCCATCTGTGCGGGAGTGGTCATGGCTTAAGTCCCGGCATTGAGCTTGTCGGCCAATGCCTGAGCCTCTTCCTTTTTGAGGGGCTCCCTATTGACGCTCACATCGCGGGCATCAACGACATCCCATTTTCCGAAGCCGCGATGGATAGGCTGTACGGGCAAGCGGTGGCCGTCAGGGTTCTCTGCCTGTCCGTTTACGGGCGCAAGAAAGCCCGTCCATGCTTTGGGGATGTCGCCGCTCACGATGCCCAGCTCTTCGCCGCGCTTGAACTCGACCTGGTTCAAAACGCGGTAATGGCCGCTTTTGATTTTCTCCAGAAGATGAGAGCGGGGGTCGGCCTGGTCTTTGTCCAGCTCCAGAACGAAGCCGGGGCCAAATTTTACTTTGACCCCGGTGACGGTATAACGCTGTGTCATGGCGCACCTCCTTAAATGAGCTGGGCAAGGCAAGCGTGCTGCCAGAAGCCGAGGCCCACGTTGCGCCATGTATCAACGCCATAGCGGTGCTTGTCCTCGTTGAACTCCAGCTCGGATCCTTCCGCGATGGCTTTCAACACGACAGGCTCTTCCTCTTGACGGATGAGCGGTTTGACCGCGCCGTCCGTGCGGAAGATCGCCAGCTTGTCCGTCCATGTCAGGCGCGGGTTCATGGCGACCGAGAGCTTGATCTCATCCATGGTCTTGATGAGGTTGGTCTGGCCGTGCGTGATGACCGGAGCCGCCGTAGCAGCCTTGGCCACGTTCCACATGCTGGTCGGAACCATGATGAGGAACTCCCGCGCATTTTCGTTCAGGGGTTCGCCCTGATCATCCTTGAGCGCATAGAGCTGCTGGATGACACGCAGGATGGCAAGCTGCATCTCTTCCACGGACGGCACGATGACGGAGCCGTGAACTTCCACAGGCAGATCGGAAATATCGATCTGAAGTTTGTTCGACTGCGTACCGCTGTCGCCTTCGGTGTGGCTGTCATCGAAGAAATACTGGCCGTCATAGCAGACCGTGGACTCGCCGTTCTCGATCAAGGTCGAGAGCAGTTTTGCCCAATGCGCGTTGGTACGGTCGGCCAGCTCATCCACGCGCACCATGACCTGTCCGGTCTTGTCGCGTTTCAGCTCACGAACAAGCAGTTCGAGCGTTGCCTCGAAGTGCTTGTTTTCGATGGTGATGCCGTTTTCACGGAAGCCTTTGGCGTTACGGCCACCGAGCCATTCACGCATGACCGGAACCTGGCCGAGCCATTTATAGGTCTCGGATTCCTGGTCAGACGTAAAATAGTTCGAGATCGCGCCGACCCATTGAAGGCCGGGGTTTTGCTCAAGACGTTGGTAATACCGGCCAATGATGGCGCGGCTGGAGAGTGTAGAAGCACCCATGATTTAGTTCTCCTTTTTCGGGGGGTTAAAAACAAAAAAGCCCTCGCGTGAGATCACGGAGGACGTTCAGGTGGTCAGGTTTAGGCTAGGGGTTACTCGACGGCGCGCACGATGCTGTATGCGATCACTGCATCGTTGCCCGTATTGGCCGCTGAAAGGCCAAGGGTCAGCGTATTGGGCGCAGTGATCTCGACCTCTTTCAGATAGGCGGCCTGTGTCGGGGCAGAAACGATACTTGCCAGAATGATATCGGTTTCTTGCGCTCCGGCCACGGTATGGTTGATGGTTGTGCCGCCGCCAGACCATGTCACTTCGCCGGAAGCGATCACGATAAATTCAGGCTTGATCCCTGCAGAAAGTTTTTCCAGAGTGACCGCGCCGTTGCCGATATCGCCAGTCGATACGCTCGACGGGGCGCGCGGCACGGAAAATTCGATTACGCCCTTGCCGTTGGTGATAAAGCGTTTAACCGTGCCGACTTGGGTATTCCCCCCCGCCGTCATGGTAAACGTATTATCATCCGAGGCATAAACAGGCTTGCCGAAATCATCGAGGGTCAGGCCCGTAACGGACAGCACGATAGCGCCGCGGGCAAGGACGCGGACGTTTTTTTCGCCCGCCACGCCGTTGGAATTATCGCACTGGCGCAAGGCGAAGCCGCCAAAAACATCGCCAGCGACCAGAGGCCGTGCATAACCGCTGTTATTCAGGCCGACTGCGGCCCCTTCATAGATAATGTCCGCCGCGATAATGGGCAGGTCATTGTGATCGCCGATTTCAAAATCTCTCGGCACATCGGTGGCAAGGGTTGTCATATATTTCTCCTTTTTTGTGGGGTGGGGTTAGGGGTTAAGCACGGACATAGCGTTTGACGCGGCCCTGATCCTCGGCTTTGCGGAAGGCAAGATAGGCTTCCTTGCTGCCGAACTCCGTGCGGATATCAGGGGAACCGTTCCATTCCGCTTCCGCCCGTTCTTCAATCGGGGCGGCGGCATCGACACCTTTTGCCGTGGGCTGGGCGGTGGGCTGGACGACAGGCTGCGCGTTGGCATCGTCTTCCATAGTCTTCATGGTTTTTGCGCCGCGCTGTTTCTCGGCGGCGACAATTTTCATGGCGAGATCGCCCGCCATGGTCTTGCCGTCTTCCTTGGCGGCACGGATAAGGGCATCGTGACCGGGCATGGCCACTTCTTCGATGTCGAGGATCCGTTTGCGTTCGGCTTCCGCCCCGGCCTTGAAGCCTTCATTGAAGCTGGCCTTGCTGACAAAGCCTTCCGCCTGTTCACGTCCCTTCGCCATAAGCGCGGAGGCGATATTGGGGAAGTCCTTGGCGATCATGTCTGCGGACATATCAGTCCGCGCAATCATGTCGTCACCGCCTTTTGTCTGCGGCACTTGTTGGGGATTGGTCATGGTTTCTCCTTTTCTTTCTTGCTGGAGGGTTGAAATAAGGGCGAGCGCGTCTTTGAACCCGCCCAGGTGGTCGGCCATACCGATTTTCACGGCCTCACGAGCAGGCAATACATCGCCTTGCCCGAACTCGGACAGCACACGGTCGGTGCTGGTATTACGGAACTGCGCGACGGCGCCGACAAATTCGGCTTCCATCGCATCCAGTCGTTTTTGAAGGGAGTCCCGTCCTTCTTCGGTGGAAGGATCGAGATTTTTGCGCGGCGCGCCGCTCGATACGAAGCGTACCCATCTTGAATCCTGGTCTTTGCTCACGGCGACCGCCACGCCGATGGATCCCAGAACCGTGGTCGGCCCCGCCACGATCTTGTCGGCAGCGGAGGCGATCCAATAGGCCGCCGATGCCGCATTTCCATAGGCATAAGCCACGATGGGCTTCGTGCCACGCGCCTCGGCGATGGTGGAGGCAAACTCTTCCACGCCCGTAATCAGGCCGCCCGGACTATCAATTCGCAAAACAATGCCCGCGACATTCGGATCTTCGACCGCCGCCGTGAACTGTTCTTCGAGGGACGCGATATCCGTGCCGCCGAAAAGAAACGACAGGATATTCGGATAGGGCGTGATGACGCCGCTTATATCGATAACCGCGACCGTGTCTTGACGCGCAAAGCTCTGGTCTGCCAGAAGCGGCACATCTTTCTTGAACGCGGTGGGGGCCTCATGGGGCAACACATCCGTCTGGATGGCCAGTCCTGTGCCGCCGGGAATATCCCACATGATTATTCTCCTTCCTCTTCGTTGTTTTCTTCGTCCTGGTCGTCTTCAACGTCAGGATGGGTTGTCAGATAGCGGCTGCGGATGCGGGATTGCTCGTCAAGCCAGCCTTCCAGTCCGGCCTCGACCCGCAGGCGTTTTTCTTTCACGCGCTGCTGGTGCTTGCGTTCCCAATCGCCGCCTGTAAGGGAGGCGGTTTCTTCGGCAAGGGTAGAGATGCCCATATCCACACGTTCGCGGGCGGCTTTGCCT
>CAYSGL010000017.1:0-2179 GCA_964430725.1 uncultured Pseudobdellovibrionaceae bacterium | reverse complement strand
CTTTGCCTTCCTTGAGCTGATCGATCTGGCCGCGTGGCGGGCCGATCCATTCCGTGCCGAGATAGGCAGCGCGGATCATGGGATCGGAGAAAAAGCCGGGGGCGTGGAGATAGCCTTTGGCCACGGCTTCCGTGATGACGATCTCATACATGGGCTGGCAATACATGGAGGCCAGCCATTCACGGCGGGCGCGGAAGAATTTCCATGCTTCCAGCAGCGCGGCTTGCGCGGCGGAATAGCTGGCGGTGAAATGCTTGACCAGAAGTTCGAACGGGATTTCCAAAGCCACGCCGACCTGCCGCAGCACCGCCATGACAAATCCGTCAAAGGCGGTGTTCGGACGTTTCGGATCGGCGATCTCCACGCTTTCGTATGGCAGCAGATCAAGGATCGCTCCCGGCCCAAGCTGGAAATCGCTTTCTTCACGGTTTGCGGCAGCGCCGCCATCATTCATGGGCGCGAGGCCGTCAGGATCTTCGGATTTGATGAAAACGCTGAACATGGAGGATATGACCGCCGCCATCAATTCGGCCTCGGAATATTTGTCCAGCTGCTTCAGGCTTTCGATAACCGGGGCCAGATACGGAGCGGGCCGCGTCATGCCGATGCGCGTGGGGCGGGCCAGATGATTGACCAGCCATAATCCTTGCTTATCCTGGGCGCGCAGTCGCACCCATTCGCGGCTGGCCGGATTGGTAACGTCACCGGGGTGCGCCTGCAGAATGTGATAGGCAATCGCCGCGCCGAACTCGTCCTTTTCCACGCCGCCGCTCAAAGACGGAATATCGCGGCTGAAATTCGGATTGCAAACGCGCTCGGCCTCGACAAGCTGGAACGCTGTCGAATACCGTGCGCCGGGGCGATTGATATGGCGGCGCAGAATGAAGGCATCGCCCGCGACCAGGACGGAGCGCAGCGCGAGATCCTGCTGTCCGGTAAAATCCAGCATACGGGCCGCATCACCGTCGCGGCTGTTCGCCCAGAAACGGAACTCACGCTCGGCGGCCCGCTCAAACGCATCGAACGCTTCCTCGCTGTCACCGAGATAAGGAGCCAGCACTTCGCGGTCGATGCGGCTTTGCACTTTCAAGCCTGTGCCGACCACGTTGGTCACGACTGTATTGATCGCACCCGTCGCCAGAGGTGCGTTGCGTACAAGATCGTGGGATCGTTCGCGCAGAACGGGCAAGTCCGGCAGCGTGACCTGATCGGCGCCGCCGTCCATGGTTTGCCATGCCTTTGTCTGGCGGCGGTCGGTGCGCGCCGCCGTATAGCCGCCATAAAGGGCCATGACGGTTTTCGCCTTCAGGCGGCGAACGCCAGCCTCCGGCGACAGCCAGCCGATCATTTTATCCAGCGCGTCCGGCTTAGGGATGGAAATACGGGAACGTCTCATAGCGGCACACCCCCGCGAGTGCGAATACCGCCGCCTCTCGACTGGCGGGCGATCCGCTGCTCCAGATATTTCTCGCGCTCATAAAGCGTCTCCAACTTGGCCCTGGTAATCGACCGGCCTTCATAGGTCACTTCCTGCGCGCCGGATTCAATGGCCGCGATTGCGGTTTGAACCCGTTCCAGTCTTTCCTGCAATGAACTCATAGTTTAATGCCTTTGCTCCGCGCACGGCGGCTTGTGGTGGGGGTTGAAGGAGAGCGGGGCGGTATATCGGCGTCATCGGCCACGGCGGGCGCTGGCGCATGATCAAGGCCGAGAGAGCGTTCCAGCTCTTGCCAGTGCCGTTCGCCATAACGATCAAGCCCTTGAACGGCGGCAGCGGCTCTCGCATAGACGTAGCAATCCAGAGCCTCGTTTCTGTCCCGCATTTTTTGCCATTCGCGCAGGGCGTATCCGGCGCGATTGCGTTTCGTCACCAGCTGCTCGGCGCAGAGCTGCTTGATATATTCCTCGTCAATTTTAGGAAGGTGGACATAGCCGGGCGGATAAGGATCGCCGCTTTCATCGGTCGGCGGGTTTTTCCGCAAATTGCCGAACAGCTCCAGCTTGGCGATATGACCGTAAACGGGCCGGAGTTTCAGGCCGCGCCGCAGCTTTTTACCGTCCGCCGTCGTATCGATGCTGGAGAGCGCGCCGACAAGAGCCGCACCACGCGCCACGCCTTTGACGGCCATGGCGATGGGGTTTTTACGCGCCCAATCATAAACCTCCTGCGTGGCATAGC
>CAYSGL010000016.1:0-11804 GCA_964430725.1 uncultured Pseudobdellovibrionaceae bacterium | reverse complement strand
TCACTCGCGCCATTTTGGGAAGGGAAATTACCGGCGATTCAGCCGTTTTTTTTCTGTCTGAAGCGACCCCGCGTTATTAAAAACGCACGCGGGCCGAAGGCCCGCTTCGCGTGCGGGGTTCGAGTCCCGTCACTCGCGCCATTTTGGAAAGGGAAATTACCGGCGGTTAGGCCGGTTTTTTTCTGTCCGATGGGCGGATTATTCAAGGATTAGTGTTTGGTTTTATTGCGCTTTTCGTGCTAAACACTAATCACTGAACCGCTAACCAGTCGTACTTGTCCATGGCATCTGACGAATTTCTTCTTAATTATCTGCCTATCCTGATTTTTCTCGGGATCGCCCTTGTTATTGCGTGTGCGGCTGTTGCCTTGTCATTGATGGCTGGGCGGCAAAAGCCCGATCCGGAAAAACTATCGGCCTATGAGTGCGGATTCGATGCGTTCGACGACGCGCGGCATAAATTCGATGTGCGATTCTATCTCGTCGCTATCCTGTTTATTATTTTTGATCTGGAAATCGCCTTTCTGTTTCCATGGGCGGTGACACTGGGCGATATCGGTCTATTTGGGTTCTGGTCGATGATGGTCTTCCTTGGCGTGCTGACCGTCGGATTTATATACGAATGGAACAAGGGCGCATTGGATTGGGAGTAGAGGAGTTGCAATTGCATAGTTACAAGTTTCAAGAAAAACAAAGTGCTTCATATCTTGCAACTTGCAACTATTTACTAGTAACTGAGAAAACATGACCCACGACCGTAAAGTTATCACAGCGCCGGACGCGCCCTTTAAAACAAATGTTCCGATGCCGCCGGCAGCCGAACAGGATGCCGTCGCCGCTGCGCTCTCGCACCATATTCAGGAAAAAGGTTACTTGTTGACCAGCGCGGATAAATTGTTCGATTGGGCGCGGACGGGTTCGATCTGGCCGATGACGTTCGGTTTGGCGTGCTGCGCCGTGGAAATGATTCATGCCTATATGTCGCGCTATGACCTCGACCGGTTCGGCATGATTCCGCGCCCATCGCCCCGTCAATCAGACGTGATGATCGTAGCCGGAACGCTGACCAACAAAATGGCGCCGGCCTTGCGCAGGGTGTACGATCAGATGCCCGAGCCACGCTGGGTTGTCTCGATGGGGTCTTGTGCCAACGGGGGCGGGTATTACCACTACTCATACTCTGTTGTGCGTGGGTGCGATCGCATCGTGCCGGTGGATATTTATGTCCCCGGATGCCCGCCGACGGCCGAAGCGCTTGTCTATGGTCTTTTGCAACTGCAAAAGAAGATTCAGCGCGAAGATACGAGGATTGCCCGCTAATGCCTTTGATTGAAAGCCTGACCGAACTGGGAGAGCATATCGCGGATCATCTTGATGATACGCTGATCGAACGCGCCATTATCGCCGATGAATTGGTTCTTCTGGTCCGCCGTGATGATATCGTTGATGTCTTGCAATTCCTGCGTGACGATGCCGATTGCCAGTTCAAGCAGTTGATTGATATTTGCGGCGCGGATTACCCTGAGCGTATCGGCGAGCGGTTTGATGTTGTTTATAATCTTTTGTCGCTCAGCCAGAATGCCCGTATCCGGGTGAAGGTACGCACTGACGAGAATACGCTGGTTCCCTCGGTTGTGTCTGTTTTTTCCAGTGCCGGATGGTTCGAACGCGAGACATGGGATATGTACGGCGTTTATTTTGCCGGTAATCCCGATTTACGCCGTATCCTGACCGATTACGGATTTGATGGACACCCGATGCGTAAAGATTTCCCCCTGACCGGCTATGTAGAGTTACGGTATGATTCCGAGCAACACCGGGTGGTTTATGAACCCGTACAGCTGACACAGGATTTTCGTAATTTTGATTACCTCTCGCCTTGGGAAGGCATGACCGATGTGCAACTGCCCGGCGATGAAAAAGGGGCGGTCCCGCCCGTTGGCTGGGAGCCTGCCAAGAAACGCATAGGGAATGAATAACCATGGTGAACGATACGGTTGAAATCGCTGAAGAGACCCATATCAAGCCCTATACCATGAATTTCGGGCCGCAGCATCCGGCCGCGCATGGCGTGTTGCGCCTTGTGCTGGAGATGGAAGGTGAAATTGTCGAGCGCGCCGATCCGCATGTGGGTCTGCTTCATCGCGGCACTGAAAAGCTGATCGAATATAAGACCTACACACAGGCGACCCCATATTTCGACAGGCTTGATTACGTGGCGCCGATGAATCAGGAGCATGCCTTTGCGCTTGCCGTGGAAAAGCTGCTCGGCATTACGCCGCCGCCGCGCGCACAATATATCCGTGTGCTTTTTTCCGAGCTGACGCGCATTTTGAACCATCTTCTCAATATCACCACCTTTGCGCTCGACGTTGGCGCGATTACCCCCGCACTCTGGGGGTTTGAAGAGCGCGAGAAGGGCATGGAGTTTTATGATCGCGTGTGTGGCGCGCGCCTGCATGCCAATTATTTCCGTCCCGGCGGGGTGGCGATGGATATGCCAATCAGTCTTGCCGATGATATGCGCGAGTGGGTAGAAGAATTTCCCAAGGTTCTTGATGACCTTGATAACCTTTTGACGGGCAACCGTATCTTTAAACAGCGCACCGTCGATATCGGTGTGGTGAGTGAGGAACAGGCGCTTGACTGGGGCTTTAGCGGCCCGATGTTACGTGGGTCAGGTGTGGCGTGGGACCTGCGTAAATCCCAGCCTTATGATGTTTATGGCGAACTTGATTTTGATGTGCCGGTCGGAAAAACAGGCGATTGCTATGCACGCTCTCTCGTGCGGATGGAAGAAATGCGCCAGTCATTGAAACTGATGCGTCAATGCCTCGAACGCTTGCCAGGCGGCCCTGTTAAAGTAAATGACTACAAAGTCTCTCCGCCGCCGCGTGCCGAAATGAAGGCTTCGATGGAGGCATTAATTCACCACTTTAAATTATATACCGAAGGGTACCACGTGCCGGCGGGAGAAACCTATACGGCCGTTGAAGCGCCTAAAGGCGAGTTTGGCGTGTATCTTGTATCCGATGGCACGAACAAGCCGTATCGTTGCCACATCCGCGCCCCGGGTTTTGCCCATTTGCAGGGACTTGATTTTATGAGCCGAGGCGCGATGCTGGCCGACGTGGTCGCCAATATCGGCTCTATGGATATTGTGTTTGGTGAGATTGATCGATGAAAAAATCCGACGCCCTTAACGCCCCGTTTCAGCCCGATAGTTTCGAGTTTAAAGACTTGGACAAGGTACAGGAGGTGCTTGACCGGTACCCGCCGGGCCGCCAGCAATCGGCAATCATGCCATTGCTGGATCTGGCCCAGCGGCAAGTGGCGGTGACGGGGCCGTTTGGTGATTTGGGGCGCGGCGGCGGATGGATTCCGCGCGTGGCGATGGATGAAATCGCCCGCATCTGCGATGTGCCGCCGATCAAGGTATACGAGGTTGCCACTTTTTATTCGATGTACAACCTTGCGCCTGTCGGTAAATATCTTTTGCAGTTCTGCACGACAACGCCGTGCCATTTATGCGGCGGCGATGATGTTTTAAAAGCGGCGTGCGAGCATCTGGGTATTCATGTCGGCGACACGACAAAAGACGGATTTTTTACCGTCATGGAAGTGGAGTGCCTTGGTGCCTGTTCCAATGCGCCGATGGTTCAGATCAACGACGATTATTATGAAGATTTAACGCCGGAAAAAATGGTGCAGATCCTCGTGCTGCTAAAGCAAGATATTATCCCTCCGTCCGGCCCGCAAAACGGACGGCGCGGATCGATGGCCATGACCGGTCCGACGACCCTTGAAGACCAGGCAAAGAAAGCGGGAGTGATCTAATGCTCGCCGATCAGGATAGAATTTTTACAAATTTATATGGCTGGGAATCGTTCGGCCTTGATGCGGCCAAACGCCGTGGCGATTGGGACAATACCAGGGCGATTGTCGACAAGGGGCGCGAGTGGATCATCGAGGAGATGAAAAAATCCGGCCTGCGCGGGCGCGGCGGTGCGGGCTTCCCGACGGGGATGAAATGGTCGTTCATGCCCAAAGACGTGAAAGAAAAACCGCACTACCTCGTCATCAATGCCGATGAATCCGAGCCGGGTACATGTAAAGACCGTGAAATATTGCGCCATGATCCGCACAAGCTGATCGAAGGGGCGTTAATCGCCGGTTTTGCTATGCAGGCGCATACCGCCGTTATCTATGTGCGCGGCGAATTTTACGGCGAAGCGTCTAATTTGAATATCGCGTTGAACGAGGCGCGTGCCGCCGGTCTGCTGGGCAAGAATGCCGCCAATACGGGGTGGGATTTTGACATCATCCTGCATCGCGGGGCGGGGGCCTATATCTGCGGTGAAGAAACCGCCATGCTTGAATCTATCGAAGGCAAGAAAGGCCAGCCGCGCAATAAGCCGCCTTTCCCTGCGATGGCGGGGCTGTATTCCTGTCCGACGACCATCAACAATGTCGAAACAATCGCCAGCGTGACCGCGATCTTGCGGCGCGGCGGCGACTGGTTCGCGGGGTTGGGCAAGGATGAAAAGAACACCGGTACAAAACTGTTCTGCATTTCCGGCCACGTGAAAAGCCCGTGTGTCGTTGAAGAAGAAATGGGCATCCCGCTCAAAGAACTTCTTGAAAAACATTGCGGCGGTGTGCGCGGCGGCTGGAAAAATTTAAAAGCCATTATTCCGGGCGGCTCGTCGACGCCTTTATTGCCTGCGGACATTTGCGAGACGGTGCTGATGGATTTTGATTCGCTTCGCGCTGTTCAAAGCGGCCTCGGTACGGCGGGCGTGATCGTTATGGATCAATCGACCGATATTATTTATGCCATCGCGCGCCTGTCATACTTCTATATGCATGAAAGTTGCGGCCAGTGCACGCCCTGCCGCGAGGGGACAGGCTGGATGTGGCGCGTGATGACCCGTCTTGTGAAGGGCGATGCCACCATCGAGGAAATCGACATGCTGCTCGATGTGTCCAAGGAAATCGAAGGTCATACGATCTGCGCGCATGGTGATGCCGCTGCCTGGCCAATTCAAGGGTTGATGCGCCATTTCCGCCCCGAAGTCGAGGCCCGCATCCTTGACTACCGCAAACGCGCGAAAGCGGCCTAAGCAATTTTCCGATTAGTTTTGACCTGAAAATACCGTCCCGCATTCTCGAACAGCGCCATGCCGTCGGCATGCTCGGGCAGGGTGCGGCCTTCACGACGTGCGGCATCTTTCAGGGCGGCGTAGTCGTCCCGTTGGCTAGTGAACATGCCGCGTTCCGGGTGAGGCATCAAAATCAGCACGCGGCCCGATGGATCGGTCAGGCCGGCAATATCGTCAGTCGCGCCGTTCGGGTTATAGGGGAATTCACCGTTGGCCGCTTTGCCGTCCTTGGTATAGCGCAGGGCGATCTGGTTGTTGTTCTGCAACGTCTTGAGCGTGGTATCGTCCATCATAAAGCGACCTTCGCCATGGGCAACGGGAATGTGCATGGATTTGATACCGGTAAGCCACGGCGAGTTGGTTTTTTGCGTGGCAACATCAACCCAGCGGCATTGATAACGTGCGGAGGCGTTGTGCGTCACTGCGACTTGCCGTTCGCCGTATTTATCTTGAAGCGCGGGTGCGAGGCCGAGGTTCGCGGAAATCTGGCAGCCGTTGCAAATGCCGATGGTCAGCGTGTCGCGCGTGACGAATTCTTTTAGGTGATCGCCAAGTGTGAGGCGCATCTTTTGGGCGAAGGCATTGCCGGAGCCTGTATCGTCGCCGTAAGAGAACCCGCCGGGGATCGCCAGTGCCTGATATTGCTTGAGCATCTCCGGCGCGTCGGCGACATCGTTGATATGCTTGATATCCGATTGGAAACCCGCAAGCTCGAACGCGAAGGCGGTTTCTTCCTCGCTGTTTAATCCGTATCCGGCTATTACAAGTGCTTTTGCTGTCATGTTTTTCTACGCGAAGGCACGAAGAAGTGAAGGTCTTCGATGCTTCGCCCCTTCGCGTTAATAATCCTTCAAGGTGTTTCTGTATGCTTCGTTCATTTTCATTAAAGGGATTTCTATTCCATTCATTGTTAAAACAGGTTTGTCTGTTACGGTGCCAATCAAATGTGCATGCGATCCGAGCGATTTTTCAAAGGCGGCTTTGTCCTGCTGCGCGATGGTCACCAGAATGCGGCCTGTGCTTTCGGAGAACAGTTGCGTATCAAGACGCAGACCGCCTTCAAGCGTAATGTCCATACCTAGCTGTCCGCCGATACAGGTCTTTGCCAGCGCGGCGGCCAGACCGCCATGCGTTAGCGCAATCGCCGAAGCGGGCGTGATAGTGTTGAGTTTTTTGTAAAGGTCGAGATTCGTCTTGCCGTCGGTTTCCGGCACGTTGTTGCCGAGCTTTCCGTTCATGGCGTAATATTCCGATCCGCCCAGCTCGTCGCGTGTTTGGCCGAGCAGATACACCAGATCACCAGCCTGTTTCGCATCGAGCGATACGGCATTTTCAACGCTTTGCATCACGCCGATGCCCGAAACGAGCAATGTCGGCGGGATCGAAATCTTGATCGGGTTGTCGTTCGCGTCATAGCCCTTGAAATCGTTGAACATCGAGTCTTTGCCTGAAATGAACGGTGTGCCGTACAGAACGGCGAGGTCGTAAATCGCTTCGCACGCGCGTTTCAATTGCCCTAAACGCTCAGGCTCATCCGACGAGCACCAGCAGAAGTTATCGAGAATCGCGAGATGGTCGACCGGGCATCCGGCGGCAACGGCGTTTCGTACCGCCATATCAACCGAGGCCGTTGCCATGTGGTAGGTGTCGATGTCGGAATAAAGCGGGGCCAAGCCTTGGCTTAAGGCGACACCACGTGCGTTGCCCAAAACAGGGCGCGAAACACTCACCTCGGCATAAACCTTGCCCTTACCCTGAAGCGGACCGAGGACGGCGGAGCCTTGGACGTTGTAGTCGTATTGATAGGCAACAAATTCTTTCGAGGCGATATTGGGCCGTGCCAATAAATTTAATATCGCGTCCTTATAATCTGGCTCCGGTAAATTCGGTTCGGCGGCGCCACCGTGCGTAAAGGTGGTCTTGAGCGGCGTTTCGGGAATGCCGTCATGCAGAAAATCCATCGCCATATCCATGACAATCTCGCCCATCCATGTGGCTTGCGCGCGGCCTGTGTCGGTAAATTCGCCGATATCCCATGCCTCAACCCCGCGCTTGGCGAGCAAGCCCAGAAGTTTTTCAACGTTTTGCGGCGGGACGGCGAGCGTCATGCGCTCTTGCGATTCCGAAATCCAGATTTCCCACGGCTGCATGCCCGGATATTTGAGTGGTACTTTGTCGAGTGCAACGATGAAGCCCCCGGAGCCTTCACCCATTTCACCAACGGATGAGGACAAACCGCCCGCGCCGTTATCGGTGATGGCGTTGTACAGGCCGAGGTCGCGAATTTCCTTCACGATGGCATCGGACATTTTCTTTTGCGTGATCGGATCGCCGATCTGCACGGCGGTGGCGGGCGAGCCTTCATCAAGGGCAACAGATGAGAAGGTCGCACCGTGAATCCCATCGCGTCCGACCTTGCCGCCTGCCATGACGATGCGGTCGTCTTTTTGCGCGCGTTTTTCATGGGATGGTTTCCCGTTGACTTCGCGCGGGATCAATCCGACTGTACCGGCGAATACCAGCGGCTTGCCCGCATAGCGGTCATCAAAATAGACAAAGCCCTGCGGCGTCGGGATGCCCGAGCAGTTGCCACCATGGTTCACGCCATGAACAACACCTTTTAGAATTGTTTCCGGCTCCAACATCTTGTTGGTTTTGCCTTTGCCGCGATAGTAATTGAACGTCTTGCGCGGATCGGCAACGCAGAAACCGTAACGGTTCAAAATCGGCTTCGCACCTTTACCAAAACCAAGGCAGTCACGGTTCACGCCGACAATGCCGGTAATCGCGCCGCCGAATGGATCGAGGGCGGAGGGCGAGTTGTGCGTTTCAACCTTGTCCGTCACCAACCATTCATCGTCGAATACAATCGCGCCCGCATTGTCGCTAAAGACCGACACACAGATATCGTCTTTGCCCTTTGCCTTGCGGATATCGTTGGTAGCGCGCTTGATGTAATGCTTGTAAAGCCCGCCTTTTACTTCGTCGATCGGTGAGGCAAAAATTGTGTGTTTGCAGTGCTCGGACCATGTCTGCGCGATAGTTTCCAGCTCGATGTCTTTTGCCGGACGGCCTTCGCTTTTGAAGTAATCCTTCACCGCCTGCATATAAAGCAGGGACATACCGAGCGGGCCACGGCGCGATCCGTCAGCGTCCTTGATACCGTCCTTGCCGATGGCGGCCAGTTCGTCGTCACTGACGTTTAGGTCAACATCGTCCGCGCCGATGCCTTTATTATCCAGTTTCACTTTGGGAATGACGATCGGCAGAGATTCGCCAGCTTGCTTGATTGCGGCACGTTGAATAAGCGGGTTGTGCAGCTTGGCGGCAAAGGCGTTCACCTCACCCGCGCTCACATCGCCTTCGATCAGCACGATTTGCGAGGAATATACGGGTTGTTTGTCTCTGTTGGTCAGTTCGTTAATCTCGGCGGCGGTATGGCCGATATTGTCCGTCACGCCGGGCAGGAAGCCGATCTCGATGGCGTAGGTATAATTATCGTTTTGCGGGGGCGTTTGCTCGTCACGGATAAACGCCGTCTGCGTCACCGGATTGACGAAGCTTTTGGCCAGCGCCTCGATCTGGTCGCGGGGGAGGTCGTCCTCCAGCGTATAGACATCGACCACACGGATTTTCACGTCTTTTTGGGAAAATTTACGGGCGAGGGTTTTGGCCCTGCCATCTTCTGTAACGGTATGAACTTCGAGGCGTTGCGACATGGGATTATATAGCCATGCAAGCCGCAGAATTCAAAGATTATTTCCACTTTTCCAGTGCCGCGTAGAGCATGATGCCCGTGGCGATGGCAAGGTTCAGGGAATCGGCCCGCCCATTCATCGGCAGTTTGACGGTTTGATGAACCGCATCCTGTATAATTTGGGTAATTCCGGCCTGTTCGTTGCCCATAACGAGGATGAGCGGCTCTTTATAATCCGCTTCGCGGAAATCTACGGTTTTATCGTTCAGCGCTGTGGCGACGACCGAGCCCGGCCAGTTTTTGGATAGCTCGACAAATCCGTCGAGCGAGGTCTGATACAGCGGGATCGAAAAGATTGAGCCCATGGTCGCGCGGACGGATTCGAGCGAATAGGGATCGCAGCATTGACCTATTAATATAACGCCATCCGCGCCGACGCCGTCCACCGTGCGAATGATGGTCCCAAGATTGCCCGGATCGCGGACTTCTTCGAGTGCAACAAGGCATGTTGTTTTGCCGGCATCCAGCGCGGGCAGGGCGTGGAATACCTGTTCGAATACGCCGAGCACCATTTGCGGGTTGTCCTTGCGCGCGAGTTTTTCCAACACTGCGTCCGACACGGCGTAACACTGACCGCCGCTTTTGAGCGTTTCGTCGATGGCGCGCTGCAATCCGCCGCCTTTATTGTCTTTGTCCGAAAACACGAGCTGGCGCGGCGTGCGCCCAACATCCAGTCCTTCGAGCACTGAGCGCAGCCCCTCCGCCAGAAACAGCCCCGACTCTTTACGCGTTTTGCGCATGTGCAACGCCTTGATCGCCTTGATCTTGGGGTTGTTCGGGGAGGTGAGGTGTTCGATTTCGTGCACTTAGGCGCTCCAGCGGCAGAACATCGAGGTGGGGAGCGGGCGCGTGCCGCTCTTGTCCATCAGGAACAACTCGCCGTAATCGACGGTGCCATCGCGGTTGCCCAGCGCGTCCTTCATCATATGAGTGAGGGCGAGCGAGGACAGGCGCAGGGCGTAGGCGGTCAGGATCATAAATTTCGCATCGGGGGTGAGCAGATCTGCGCAGTTTTTAAGGAGCGGGGCGGTGTCCTGCTCGAATTTCCATACCTCACCCTTCGGGCCACGGCCATAGCGCGGCGGGTCGAGGAGGATGCCGTCATAGTGGTTGCCGCGCCGGACTTCGCGGGCGACGAATTCGGCGGCATCATCGCAAATCCATCTTATGGAATCAGCGGGCAGGCCGGAAGTTTGTTGGTTGTCTTTGGCCCACTGGATGGCTTTTTTGGACGCGTCAACATGGGTCACCTGCGCACCGACATGCGCGCATATCAAACTTGCTGCGCCCGTATAACCAAATAAATTCAATATTTTCAAAGATTTTACTGATGTTTTACATTGAGACGCAATCCATTGCCAGTGTGGGCGCTGTTCGGGGAACAGCCCCATATGGCGATAGGACATGAGCTGGCAGTTCATCTTGATGCCTTCGACACCCGCCACCCATGTTTCCGGCACTTTCTTTTTTAACTCCCACTGGCCGCGATCATCGTCTTCGCGTTCCGAGGCATTCGTGAAAACAGCGTCCGCTTTATTCCACTCGGCGTCCCCCATAAGTGGTTGCCATAATGCCTGTGGCTCGGGACGACTGACAGTGATCTTGCCAAAGCGTTCCAGTTTTCGTCCGTTCCCGCTGTCCAGCAGGGCATAATCATCCCAGCCGGATTCGATCAGGATATTGGGGGAAAAGTTTGTCATGGCGCGCCGATAAACCCTTTGATTGGCCTTATAAAAAGGGTATACAGGGCCTCAAAATGTTTTCAAAGTGAATTCCATGCCAAAGCTCACCATTGATGATCAGGAAATAGAGGTCGCGCCGGGGACATCCATCCTCCAGGCCGCAGAACTGCTCGGGGTCGAAGTCCCGCGTTTTTGCTATCACGACCGTCTGAGCGTGCCCGCAAACTGCCGTATGTGCCTTGTCGAACTGGAAGGTGCGCCCAAACCGGTCGCTTCGTGCGCCATGGCCTGCGGCGACAATATGATTGTCCGCACCAAATCGGAAAAAGTGAAAAAGGCGCGGCGCGGCGTCATGGAAATGATGCTGATCAACCACCCGTTGGATTGCCCGATCTGCGATCAGGGCGGCGAATGCGACCTTCAGGATCAGGCGGTGGCGTATGGTTTCGACCGCTCGCGCTATGATGAAAACAAGCGCGCCGTCCCCGACAAGAATCTCGGCCCGCTGATCAAGACCTCGATGAACCGCTGTATCAACTGTACGCGCTGCGTGCGGTTTGGCGAAGAAATCGCCGGCGTGACGGAGCTGGGCCAGTTGAATCGCGGGGAAGACGCCGAGATCGGTACTTTTATCCAAAAAGCCGTGTCGACCGAATTGTCAGGCAATATGATAGATATCTGCCCCGTTGGTGCGTTGACATCCAAGCCGTACGCGTTCAAGGCGCGTCCGTGGGAGTTGCGCAAGACCGAGAGCATCGACGTGATGGATGCGTTGGGCGTAAATATTCGTGTGGATGCCAAGGGGCGCGATGTGATGCGTGTTTTGCCGCGTTTGAACGAGTATATTAATGAAGAGTGGATCGACGACAAAACACGCTTTTCCTATGACGGTTTGGCGAAAAACCGTCTGGATAGGCCCTATATTCGGGACAATGGCCGGATGCGCGAAGCATCGTGGGATGACGCGTTGCAGCTTGTCTCGGCAAAATTGAAAGCCGCCGATCCAAAGCGTACGGCTGCGTTCGCGGGTGATCTGTGCGCGGCGGAAGAGATGGTTGCCCTGAAAGACCTGATGGGCACGTTCGGTGTTGCGAATCTGGAGTGCCGCGTTGATGGCGGTGTGTTCGATGTTTCTGATCGGTCACATTATATATTTAATTCCACTATTGCCGGAATCGATCAGACGGATGCGATCTTGCTGGT
>CAYSGL010000015.1:0-11940 GCA_964430725.1 uncultured Pseudobdellovibrionaceae bacterium | reverse complement strand
CTTTGGTCAGGACATTTGTGTAAATGCGGCCCGTCGTGATGTTGTCGTTCTGGCAGGCGGGATTACCGGTAAAACGTTCATAATGGCCAAGATCAAGGTCGGTTTCTGCCCCGTCATCAGTCACAAACACTTCACCATGCTGAAACGGGCTCATCGTGCCGGGATCGACGTTCAGATAGGGGTCAAGCTTGCACAGGCGAACCGTATAGCCACGGGATTGGAGCAAAGCACCAAGGGCGGCGGATCCGAGGCCCTTCCCCAAGGAAGACACCACGCCGCCGGTAATAAAAATAAAACGCGTCATAATTTTTCGATCGCCCTAAGGCACTTTCTCAAAAAAGCCTGCGAACACACTGATAAATCAGGGATTCTTGTTACTCAGATATGGGTGCGGAAGGGGTATTGGACGACTCGCCGGTTGCCTTAGCACTCGGGAGGTCTTTATCGCTGGTTTGGGCGTCGGAGTCAACTGCTACGGGCACATTATCCAGATTTTCCAGCAGGCTTTTTTCACCGGAATGGGTGCCGGCCAGAATCGCCAGGATAAGCGAGGTACAAAAGAACGCCGCCGCAACCCAGCGCGTGGCGCGGACAAGGCCGCTGGCCGTCTGACCGGCTGTGGCAAAGCTGCCCATACCGCCGCCCCCGCCGCCGATGCCAAGGCCGCCCCCTTCAGAGCGTTGAATCAGGACAAGGCCGATGATCGCAAGGGCCAAAAGCAGGTGAATAACCAGAATGACGTGTTCCATGGGGGTGTTTTTATAGCCACAAGGCCGCGAAGTCACGAAGTTTTATATTGTTGACATAAATCAACTCGTAATTTATGAAACATGGGAAATTAGGAGAAAATCATGAAAAAAGCACCTGTTGGTATCGCGGCCCTATTCGGAACTATTTTGTCATCAAGCGTTATGGCTCAAGAAATCACCCCTTATGAATGCCCTACCCCCATCCAGACATCGGTCACGGATGCATGGATGGCTTCGGAAGCCAGAAATACACAGGAAACATCTGGCTCAAAGGCACGTAACGCGCGCGGAAAAACATACAATGCTTTCATGGATGTTTTTTGGGCAGCTTTAGAAAATGACTACACTAATAATAACCCCGAAACAGTTGGGGCCATGCTGGATCAAATAGGTGCTTCGTATGTTGCGGCTTTTACACAAAAAGGAAGGGATGTTAAAAAAAATGGCGTCACGCCTATTTTAGAGTTTAGAAGTTTTCGTAGAGGTACGTCATTCGACATGCAGCCAGAAGATTTGAAGATGCCCTTATCTAAACACTCTGAAGTGATTTCTTTATTTGCGTCTAACAACGATCCTAATGATGATGGCGTAGAGATAAACATACGCTTTCATGCAAGCTGGGGGTATATCATCCAGCCATTAGCAAACGGACTGGCAAGATATAATAGTGTATCCATGGGCGCTCCTGCAGAAGATCTCTTAGGGGACTCTAAAGAGGGTGAGTTTATACCTCCTTATTCTTATTGGGATGAAATCAACATCAAAGATAATTTCCTTTGTAAGCCCCAATAATTATGAGGCCTTCGCCGGGGATGCGGATTATGGGTGGTTGCGTTGCCCTATATCCTGAAAAAACCGCAGGAGGTAACCGTCGGGGTCCTGGATAAGGAACTGGCGGTTGCCGAGATAAATATCATCGGCGCGGTACCATGCATCTTCCATTTCCAGGAAGATGGGGTGGCCCGCCGCTTTGACGGCTTCATACAATGCGTCAACGTCGCTGACCTCAATTTGCAGGTTGATGCCGCGCCCCAAAGGACGATCAAATTCGCCTGTATGCCATGTGCGCTCGACACCGATTTCGTCGATCATCAGCCAAGCACCCTCGCGCTCCAGCATGGCGAACCCCTCCTCCTCACGCTGATAATCAACGCGAAAACCCAGCACATCGGTATATAACGCGCAGCTTTTTGCGAAATCATAGCAATAAAGTTCGGGTGTCAGGGCGGGGTGTTTGTGCTTCATGGTTTCTTTTTACCTGCCATCCCGCCCACCTGTCCACAGAAGCTCGTTGTAATTGTGAAATGCCTTGTTTTTGTATGCTCCCCATCATACCCTGATCCTGCTGGCAAGCACTTGTCAGTGGGGCTTGATAACCCCTGTTCTGTGCGGTTTGTGGCCGTTAACCACTCCTCGGCGTTTGGTCGGGGAGGCATGGGCGTATGTTCAAGGCTTGATGCCTAAAGGCCCACGCGACCCTTCACAGAACGGGTTTATCAACTCCCCGATCACCACCGATAAGGAGTTACCCGTATGGGGCTATACATATGCGCCGGATTTATTCTCATAGCTCTTGGGGGCATTGTCATTCTCAACATACGTTATAATAAACACCGCGTTCAGCTAAACGATGCAGAGAAACGTGCCGAGGACGATGAGTTTCACCGCGATACACAGCTATGGTAACCTAAGCCGCCTTTGCAATGTTAAGAAAATCCTCGGCTTTGAGAGATGCGCCGCCGATCAACCCGCCATCAACATTGGGTGTCGCCAAAATTTCGGCGGCATTGGCCGGCTTCATTGATCCGCCATAGAGAATACGGATTTTATCATTGCCGATCTGCGCGCGGATAAACTTATGCATGGCGGCAATATCGTCGGCGGTGGCGGTCTTGCCCGTGCCAATCGCCCAGACGGGCTCATAGGCGATGACGGTGTTGGTTTCATTATATCCCGTCGGCAGCGAGCCTTTGAGCTGGTCCACGACGATTTTTTCCTGAATCCCCTGCTCCCGCTGTTTATCGGTTTCACCGACACAGATAATCGTGACAAGGCCCCTGGCATTCGCTTTCTCAGCCTTGGCGCGGACGGATGCATCCGTCTCACCGAAATACTGGCGGCGTTCGGAATGGCCCAGAATGACGTGGGAGCACCCCATATCCTTGAGCATGTTCGCCGAGATATCGCCTGTATAGGCGCCATCATCATATTGTGAGCAATCCTGCGCGCCAATGGCCAAGGCATTGACGGCCAGCACAGCGATAGGAATATGCACAAAAGGCGGGCAGACAAGCATATCGCACGTGGCCAAAATATCGGGGGTGATCCCGGCTTCAATATTCGTGACCAGCGCCGCCGCCGAATCCGGACTGCCGTTCATCTTCCAGTTTCCAGCGATCAGTTTTTTCATGGTTCCTCTTCTCAACAGTGTCATTCTCCGACTTGATCGGAGAATCTCATGCAAGCGGCTCTGGATCCTCCGGTCAAGCCGGAGGATGACAAAGAGAGGGAGGGCTTGCCCGCCCCCTGCCCCCCCCTTATAGTGGCTGCGCAATTTATTGAAAAGCGAGGAATCCCATGGTCTTACAAAAAATGAGCACAGGCGCGAAAAACGGCATAACAAAATTTGTCCTGCTGGGCTTTTTGTTTATGGCTGTGGCCGGCCTCGTCCTGACCGATGTACAAGGATTTTTTCGCGGCGGTCTGAGCGTAGATACGGTCGCCAAGGGCGGCGGGGTACGCATTTCAACACAGGAATTTGACCGCACCGTCCGCCGTATTCTGGCCGCACAGGGGATGAGCGCCCAGGATGCATACCGCCTTGGCCTGATTGACCAGATATTGCAAGGCGAGATTCAGGCGCGCCTGATGGCCAAGGAAGCAAAGGATCTAGGCTTGATCATCGATAACGACACGCTGATGGCGCAGATTGCCAAAATCGCCGAACCGCTGACTCAAGGCGGGGGCAGTAAAGCACAGGCCCTCCAGCAAATATTGCGCAGTCAGGGAATTGGCGAACAGGAATTTATCGAGGGCGTCCGCGAAGAAATGGCGATCGGCCTGTTGCGTACAGCCCTGATCAGCGGTGCCGATACCGTACCCGATGCACTGGCTCTTGCCGTATATCAGAACGAGCGGCAGACGCGTTCGATCGAAGCGGTAATTTTCTCTCCTGGTGCGTTGACGGATATTGTTGCGCCGGCCGAAGAAAGCCTGCGCGCCTATTACGAAGCCAATAAAATCGACTATGCGACATTTGAATCACGTGACGTAACACTGGCTATTCTAACAGAGGCGGCGATTGAAGATCGGATCGCGGTAACTGACGAAGCGCTGCGCGAAGCTTATGAGCGCAACATCAACGCCTATAAAAAGCCTGCGCAGCGTGAAATCGAACAAGCGGTCTTTACCGAACAAGATGCCGCGCAAGACGCTTATGATTCAGCGGCAAACGGTGCACCCTTGCAACAGGCCACCGGTGGTTCGTATCTGGGTAAGAACAGTTTCGAGCAATCGGGCTTGTTGCCCGAAGTGGCCGGCCCCGTTTTTGAAGCCAAGGCGGGCGATGTTGTCGGCCCGATTGAATCGCCGCTCGGCTGGCACGTTATTGTCGTCGGCAAGGATGTCGCGGAGCAAATAACACCGTTTGAAAAGGTCAAAGATGCCCTGTCACGCGAACTGCGGCAATCATTGTTAATGGATGAAGTTATCAATGAGGCAAACGATCTTGACGATCGTCTGGCCGGTGGGGAAAAACTGGAAACTCTTGTTGATGAATATGGCCTGACGACCCAGAAAATATCAGGCATGCGTCAGGCGGGCGTTTTTGATGGACAAAAACCCTTTTTCGAAAGTTTTGGGCCGGAAGCAGGTAATATCATCGATACCGCCTTTTCGTATGATGCCGGCGATGTTGCGCCGGTGATGGAGACGACCGACGGGCGCTTTATCACCGTCCGTATCGATGCCGTTACGCCGACAACCTATAAACCTTTCGAGCAGGTCAAAAGCGATCTGGCGAAAAAATGGATTGCGGAACAACGGGCGCTGGCCAACCGCGCGCGCGCGCAGGATGCCCTGAAAAAAGCTGAAGGCGGCGCGTCCCTTGAAGAGATTGCGCAGGAATATAAGGCGCGCGTGCAGACCTTCTCGGATGTGACGCGTTCGAAGTCCCAAAGCAAGGCCATTTCCGAGATTGCACTGGCAAAAATATTCAGTGTCGATGCGGGAGATACCTTATTGGCGGAAAGCGGCAAGGACATCGTGCTGGCCCGTGTCACAGGCATTTCTCTGCCCGATGCATCCAAGGTGCCCGAGGCGCAGTTAAACGATATCAAGGCACAGCTGGCCCGTGACCAGATGAACGAAACACTGATGCAATATGTGATGAATCGCGGCATGACGGGCAATGTCAAAATCAACGCCCCACTATTGCGCCGTATGTATGGCGCAGAGGGATAAGCGTTTCCAATGGATCAAAGCACGTTTGAGCAATTTGAGGTTAATGTCGCACATGCGCGCACCCAGCTTGTCTGGCGGCGTATTCCTGCCGATCTGGAAACGCCTGTGTCTGCTTACCTGAAGCTAGCGCAAGGGCAGGACTATGCTTTCTTGCTGGAATCGGTCGAGGGCGGGGCGACGTTGGGGCGTTATTCGGCGATCGGCCTTGATCCGGATTTTATCTGGCAGGGTCAGGCGGGTGATAAAAACACGCTCGAAGAATTGCGGGCGCAAGTGGCCGCCTGTAAAATCGATGAGGTGCCGGACCATATTCCTCCGATGGGACCGAGCGGCCTGTTCGGGTATATGAGCTATGATATGGTGCGGCTGGTCGAGGATATTCCCGATTCCAATCCTGATCCGATCGGCATAGCAGACTCGATCCTCATCCGTCCGACCGTGATGGTGGTCTTTGATAACGTAAAGCATGAAATGTGTCTTGTGACGCCTGTGCGCGAAACGAGCGGTGATCCGCGCGCCCTGTTTGACCGGGCACAGGCCAGATTGGACCGGGCCATGGACATGCTCCGCTCGCCGCTGCCAAGCACAGCCCTGCATCATGATACGGCGCTTGACGGGGTCGATACGCGATCGAATATGAGCGAAGAGCATTTCTTCTCGATGGTCGACAAGGCCGCCGACTATATTCGCGCCGGCGATATTTTTCAGGTTGTGCTGGCCCAGCGTTTTTCGGCCAAATTTGACCTGCCGCCGTTTGAATTATACCGCGCCCTGCGCCGGATGAATCCGTCTCCTTTCCTGTTTTTTATCCAAATGAAGGATTTTGCCCTTGTCGGGTCTTCGCCTGAAATTCTGGTGCGCGTGCGCGATGGTAAGGTGACGATCCGTCCGATTGCCGGGACAAGGCCGCGCGGCCAGACGCCGGAACAGGATGCCGCGCTTGAAAAAGAACTATTGGCCGATCAAAAGGAATGCGCTGAACATCTGATGCTGCTTGATCTGGGGCGCAATGATGTGGGGCGCGTCGCCGAAATCGGCAGCGTCGCGGTCACGGAAAAATTCTGCATCGAGCGCTATTCGCATGTCATGCATATCGTCTCGAATGTCGAAGGGCGTTTGAAACAAGGGAAAGACTCGCTGGACGCGCTGATGGCCGGTTTTCCTGCCGGTACAGTCAGCGGCGCCCCCAAAGTGCGCGCGATGGAAATTATCGATGAACTGGAGCCCGATCGTCGCGGCTTTTACGGCGGCTGCATCGGCTATCTTGCCGGAAACGGGGATGTCGATACATGCATCGCACTGCGCACAGGCTTGGTGAAAGACGGGGTTCTGCATGTCACCGCCGGCGCAGGGATTGTTGCGGACAGTATCCCCAAAAACGAATTTCAGGAAACGGTCAATAAGGCGAAGGCTGTTCTAAGCTCTGCGGAACAGGCGATTGCACAGGCGCGGGCGGTACGAGCGCAGGCGCGATAGCCGACGGCCTGAGGACAAGCTTGCTGATGCCGACAAGATCGATCCCCTTATCGCGCAGTGTCGGAATCCATGTTTGCAGTGCCGTGATGGTAGTGGCTTTCGGATGGCCGATCGCGATAGCATGGCCGTCGCGTAATGCAATTGTCTCTAGCCGCCTGATGGCAGCATCAACGAATTCCGGCGTTTCTTCATGGTCGAGAAACACGTCCCTGACAGCATAGGGAATCCCCTGTTCATCTGCAACCATCGCCGCAACCGACGTGCCGATGGTTTTGGAATCCACGAAAATCATGTTGTGTTCTTTTAAATAAGGGATAAGCCGTTCCATCGCCGCGCGGTCGGCTGTGAACTTGCTGCCCATATGATTGTTAATGCCGATATAGCCGTTCATGGTCGCCGAGATTTTATCCATTGTCGCCACGATGTCTTCGGTATCCATGTCGGTCGTCAGCCCCATGCCGCCAAGCGAGACCGGCGCGTTCGTCGCCTCCATCGGCGTGTGGATCAATAGCTCATGCCCGTTCGCCCGTGACAGATCGGCAAAGTGGGAGGCTTGCGCAGCGTACGGCAAAACCGCCATGGTCAAAGGACCTGGCAATTGTACGGCGGCCTTGCTCCATCTCACGTTCATGCCGATGTCGTCAATAATGATGGCAATACGTGGCCTTGATGAAATCTCTCTCACCATCGGCGGGGCGGTTCTGACCGGGGAAGGATCATCAGCGACCGCGCGGGATTCTCTCTCCTCCCATAACAATTCATCGTTAAAGAAATCGAAGACGCCGAAATCATCGGGCAGGATGACCGTATCGCTTTTCACGCCGGTATCAATCTCTGTTTCAGGTGGTAAAACCGGCTCCGGATCGGGGGTGTAGACGGGGGCTGGCTCGCTCTGTGAAAGCGTGGTGCTTTCCTGCGGGGCAAACGCGCGGTAGGCTTCCCGCCCGCCCATAAAGAAATAATCGACCACGGCCATCAATATGACGGCAATGGCGATAAATAACAGTGTATCTTTGGCATGTCCCCGCATGATCATCACCCTAACAAAACATCTTGCAACTTGTAACTTGCAACTTGTACCTTACCCCCATGCTGACCTTGATCGATAATTACGACAGCTTTACCTATAACATCGTCCAGTATCTGGGCGATCTGGGGCATGAGCCGCGCGTTTACCGCAACGATCAGGTTACCGTCGCCGATGTGATGGGGGAAAAGCCAGATGGTATTATCATCTCGCCCGGCCCGTGTAATCCCGATATGGCGGGTATATGCCTTGATCTGATTAGGGAATGCGCCGAAAAAGTCATGCCGATGTTCGGCGTATGTCTGGGGATGCAGGCGATGGGACAGGCCTTCGGGGGGGCGGTTATCCGCGCGCCGGAACCGATGCATGGCAAAATATCCTCTATCCGGCACGATGGAACGAGCGTTTTCAAGGGACTGCCCAGCCCGTTTCAAGCCACCCGCTATCACTCTTTGGTCGTCGATATGACGCGCGTGCCGCCAGAGCTGGAGATTACGGCGCAAAGCGAGGACGGCTTGATTATGGGTTTGGCGCATACTTCCCTGCCCCTGCATGGCGTTCAGTTCCACCCGGAAAGCATCGCGACCGAGCATGGCCATGCCCTGTTTAAAAACTTCCTTGACGCGCGATGATCGGGTCATTTTTATGTTTGGATCATTTATCAAAAAAATAGAAGAAGGCTTTGTTTTATCAGACAAAGAAGCAATAGACGTGTTTGATTCCATGATGCAGGGGCGCGTCGATGAAGCGGGTATGGGCCGGTTCCTGACAGCCCTTGCGGACCGGGGGGAAACAGCGGGCGAAATAACCTCTGCCGCCAATGTGTTACGCGGTTATATGAAACCGGTTCGTGCGCCTGCGGGAACGATTGATTGCTGTGGGACCGGCGGGGATGGCCTGCATACACTCAACATCTCCACGGCTGTTGCCTTTATTGTGGCGGCCTGCGGTGTGCCTGTCGCCAAACATGGCAATCGCGCCGCCAGTTCGCGCTCTGGCGCCGCCGATGTTTTGGAACAGCTTGGCGCCAATCTCGATATGTCGACGCAGGCATTGGAAAAAAACCTCCGTGACATCGGTTTTTGCTTTCTGATGGCACCCAACCATCACCCGGCAATGAAACAGGTGGCGGGTGTGCGCAAGTCGTTGGGCCGCCGGACGATTTTTAACCTGCTCGGCCCCCTGCTTAATCCGGCAGGGGTGAAACGCCAGCTGGTCGGCGTGCCGGATCAAAAATGGCTGCGGCCAATGGCTGAGTCCCTTCGGGCGCTGGGGAGCGAAAAGGCGTGGGTCGTCAACGCCGCCAATGGCATGGACGAAATATCGCTGGATGGGGAAACCCATGTCGTCAAGCTGGATCACGGCACGATGACCGACGCTGTTTTAACGGCGGATGATTTCGGCCTGCCGGTCGTTGCAGTCGATGACATCAAAGGGGGGAATGCGGCGACCAATGCCACGGCTATGCTGGACCTGCTTAAAAATATCGACACGCCCTATCGCCACATTGTCCTGGCCAATGCAGCGGCGGCGTTATGTATCGCCGGACACACGGATAATCTGCGCGACGCTGTAAAAATGGCGCGCCTATCCATCGAAAACGGTAGCGCGCTAAATGTGTTATTACATTATATTAAGGTAAAAGATTAATGGATATCCTTGAAAAAATCTGCGCCGACAAAGAGGTGCATGTGGCCCGTAAACGTGCCGCTGTAAGTCTGGAAGATCTTGCGGAAAGAATTCAGCAGCAACCGCCACCACGCGGATTTATAAAGGCTTTGCGTGGTCGCACCCCTGCCGTCATTGCGGAGGTCAAGAAAGCCTCGCCCTCAAAAGGTGTAATACGAGCGGATTTTGACGCCGTCGAGATTGCAAAAAAATATGAGGCGAATGGCGCCGCGTGCCTGTCCGTCCTGACGGATGAGCCGTATTTTCAGGGACAAGATGCATACTTGATGGCTGTAAAAGCCGCTGTTTCCCTGCCTGTTTTGCGCAAGGATTTTATGATCGATACCTATCAGATTGACGAAAGCCGCGCGTTCGGCGCGGATTGCATCCTGCTGATCATGGCGGCCCTTGACGATGGACGGGCACAAGCGTTTTATGACAGGGCCGTTGCGCTCGATATGGACGTGCTGATTGAAGTGCATGATGCGCATGAACTGGACCGGACCTTGCGCTTAACCATTGATCCGGCCCGCGCCATGATTGGCGTAAACAACCGCAACCTTAAGTCGCTGGTTGTGGATAAACAAACGGGCTTAGGATTGGCTGGTAACATTCCGCCCGATTTTGTTGCTGTTGCCGAAAGCGGAATCGAAAATGCGGACGATCTCAACATGTTCGATCGTGCCGGATATCAGGCCTTTTTGATTGGCGAAAGCCTGATGCGCGAGACGGATATTGGCGCAGCGTTAAAAAAACTGGTTAACCCTGTTGACACAAAGGGTGAATAAATATAGAACAGTAATAGAACAAAATATTTAGCACGATTGGACCAGATCATGTTGACCAAAAAGCAAAAAGAATTGCTCCTGCTTATCCATGACCGTATGCAAAACGGCGATATTGCCCCCTCTTTTGACGAGATGCGCGAAGCATTGGGCCTGAAGTCCAAATCCGGTATTCATCGCCTGATTACCGGTCTGGTCGAACGCGGCTATCTGGAACGCCTGCCCCATCGCGCCCGCGCGCTCGAGGTTAAAAAACTGCCGGAAGGGTATATGGCTGGCGCAAATGATTCTGCGGCACCGCGCACACCATCAAATGTTGCACCGGCCTCATTGGTCGCGGCTGCATCCATGAATGCCATCCCCCTTTATGGGCGCATTGCCGCCGGAACACCGATTGAGGCCATCCGCGATGAATCGGGCAGCGTTGATGTGCCCACCGGTATGCTGGGGCGCGGTGAACATTATGCTCTGGAGGTCGATGGCGATTCGATGGTCGAAGCCGGCATCCATGACGGCGATACGGTTATTATCCAGCGGACCGACCGCGCGAATGATGGCGACATTGTTGTCGCGCTTGTCGATGGCGTTGAAGTGACTCTTAAACGTCTTAAGCGCGTTGGGCCGCACGTGCATCTGATACCCGAAAACCGGCACTATAAAACACAGGTTTATTCAGCCGACTGCGTCCAGATACAAGGCAAGCTGGTCAGCCTGATGCGCACCTACCACTAATCCTTTTTCTTGGCTCTCGCCGCTGTTTGTGTCCAGGGCCGCGCGCCACGTTCAGCCTCGACGCTGTAACGCTCTATTCCGTGATGGGTTACATATAAGGACTGAGCCCCTTCCCGCCAGACTGAAAACCGGTCGATGATATAGGGAAGCGGACAATCTGTTTTACCGACCGGAAAGGGGGCGATCAGCATGCCTGCCCAACGGCATTCCTCTTCAATCGCCCGTGGAGAGCGTAACAGCGCGATCCGTTGCCCTTTTCTCTCATAACGACAGGCCAGCTCGTCACAGGACAGATATCCACTTCGCCCCTCCTTTGGCCATGTCTGTCGCCTGCCATCCGGATCCTCGCCATTATGCCGCAGCCATGTTTCCGCTGCGTATGAATCGCCGCGCCCTTTCGAGAAAACCAATGCGCCGTCCGGATTTTTGACCGCGACCAGCGAGGCATCATTGTTGATCAATATATCGGGTGTGCGGGCCAATGGGATCGCCAATATGCCGACGATCATCATTAAAAAGGCCGCTATACAGACACGTTGCTGCCGCCCCAGCATCAGCACAAGGGCGCAAGCTAAAAGCCCGATAAACAGCCAGAATGGGAAAGCACCCACCCGCAATACGGCCCCATCCAGCCCCGCCACCCACCGCGCCGTGGCGATAATCCATGTGACCCCCCATGCCATGATATCTAACGCCCACCCCTCCAGACCAAAGGGCATAAGCGCCATGGATGCGACCGCCGCCGGCATGACAACGGCGCCCATCACCGGAACGGCAATCATATTGGCCAGCAGGTTATACAGAGCGAACGCCTGAAAATGGAATAACGAAAACAGGCCGGTCGCAAAACCCGCGACGATGCTGGTAAAGAAAACGCCCAGCACATACAGCGCCCCGCGCCGCAAATATCCTGCGCGGCTGTAAGCGGCGGCCCAGACCGGCCTGATCGCGTCAAAAAACACCACCAGCGATAAAACGGCGGCAAAGGACATCTGGAACGATACACCCGTCAGAATATTGGGGGTTATCAGTAAAAGCAGGG
>CAYSGL010000014.1:0-12265 GCA_964430725.1 uncultured Pseudobdellovibrionaceae bacterium | reverse complement strand
TCTAGGATACGCGCATTAGCGTCGTCGCCTTCAAGGACGGTGACAAGGTTGTGCTGCGGCTCCACACCACCATTAGGGGTGAAGCTGATCCCCGCCATCTCGAAAATAGTCGTAATTTTTTTAAGCGTGCGGGCTTCCGGCCTGTTCTTTGCGTCTTCTTTCTCGAACTTGGAAATGGTCATGGGCGCCAGATTGCAACGCTCGGCCAGCTCCGGCTGCGTCCAGTTTAATAATGCTCGCGCCATTCGGCATTGCGCCGGAGAAAGTAAGAATTGTGTCAAAACAAGGCCTTAGCGTTCGATCTGGGTTATTTTGCATCACTATAACAATAAAAAATCGAGTTGTTAAGGTAATTTTAAGATTTTAAGGCTAAAAAACATTCCCATAACGATGTTTTCAATTTGTGTGATGTGTGGAGCTTAAAATGACTATTTTGATTAACGACAAAAAAGACAATAAAAACGGCGACTTCGAGCTTCTCGAAGACTTGGAGCGCAGATTTGGGCCAGCAATGGCTCAACAGATCATGGATGAACTGAAAAAAGCGGAAAATCCCAGAAAGAAGGTCGCAGTAGGCTTCGATTATATCGGCGCTAAAGCCTTGTCCGAGGCGGCTGAAATCTACCTCCGTGACGCAAAAACGGCCCTGCGCCGCTATCGGAACTGGAAGGACGGTTGTGGGATCGCTCTGGACGGTATCGTGGACATGGAAGGTGCGTTTTTGAAAAAAGAGTTTCAGCGCAGCTTTGATTTCTATCGTCGCTTTAATAAGGGATTTTTTATTGTCTATCGCCAAGCGATGCAGACATACAAGGTTGGCGCTAACGCTCCTTATAAGACGAAAAAAGTTCGCCTGAATGACGCATGGGAAAATACCAGAATGTCGATGGCTGCTTAATTTAAGTATATGGATTTTAATCTCAGTGGGGAGATAAAAATGATTTCTAAGAATCAAACGTCCTATAGCAAGGACGAATTTAAAAACTTGGTTGCAAGGCGACTATCGCAGATCCGTAATTTGCGGGGTCATAGCCTTGAGAAAGTAGCAGAAGGTGTGAATTTAACACCCCAGCAAGTGCATAACCATGAAATTGCAGCATCGAATGTTCTGCCCTTTCACCTTGAACGGTATGCAAAATTTTATGATGTGCCGATCAGTTATTTCTTTGGATATAACGATAACAAAGAATTTCTTGAAATGAATCGTGACAAAAGGAATATGCTGATCTCGGTAGAAGTTGCAAAAACGCCAGATGAGGTGAAGCATATAATGTATCATCTTGCAAAAGCCATCAATAAGCTGGCAAGCGATGCCGATAAAAAAGAACATGTGGCCTGATTCTGACCCCTAATCAGACCGCTTTCCCCCAACGCCCCAAGGTCGGCCCCACCTTGGGGCGTTCCCTTTTAAATAAGCAAGCATAGTCCTGCATTCACCTTAAAACCGCTACACCTTTCCGAAAAACCCGCTATGATAGTTGCGCTTTGTCTCGAAAGCGGCAAGGCCGAGCTGTGATTGGCTCGTAGATATCGTCTGACAAAACGACATTTGTCGCCATCGGCTTATGGCCGGATGGCGGCGGCGTATGTCCAAGCCTCGGCTAAAGGTCGTCGCGGCTGTATATCTACGGTCAATCAACGTCCGGCCACCATGCCCCTTCAAGGCATGGTGGTTTTTTTCTACGCGAGGGCTGCGATGACAACCAAAGGCAAAAAAAAGAGAGCTTCTGACAAAGATCAAAAGCCAAAGAAAAAAGGGAAAGCCACCCCGCTGGATATTTTCATAGGGCAAAATCTCCGCATACGACGAAAACTGGCAGGACTGTCACAGGAAAAATTAGGCGATCAGGTCAATATAACCTTCCAACAAATCCAGAAGAATGAAAATGGGGCAAATCGCGTTGCAGCATCCCGCCTATATGAGTTTTCACAAATCTTAGAATGCGATGTTAACGATTTTTTTGACGGTTATGATGGCAATTACAAGAGCAAGGAAGTAAAATTGCTCCATTCTATACCACTAGAAATGCTGCCAATGATCGGAAATGTTTCTAATATAAAAGACGAAAAGCGTAGAAAAAAAGTCATTAAAGCGATTAACGAATTAATTCTTCAAAACACGGAGTGAATGATGTCCGATCATTACATCAAGGATGAGGCTTTATCTGATCGTCTGACACAGGCTTTAGAATTAGCGTCAATGAGAAAGCCGCCGGAAGAAGAAGCCGTGTTCATGATGGCGCTGTTTTCTGAGGATGCCTTACATCTTGCGGAAAAATGCATAGACATGATGGGCGAGATGGGAAGCGAAGAATTTATGGATTACTGGAGAAAAGTTTGTGGGTACATAAAACTTCACTCCGTCCTACATTGATTATAAGGCGGGAACGCTATGAGAAAGTTTGCTTATTTTTTTATTCTATCACTTGCACTTTCAGCATGCGGCGATAACGGCGGGGGGAAATCCTTGTCAGGGCTGGAAAAGATAGTCACGAAACAGGCATTGGAAAATCCTGAAACGTCTATCAACACTTTCATGGAAAAGATTGAGAAGGCCAGTTACGAAGAACAAGGCGTGTATATGTACGGCATGGCCGTAGCGCGGGAGAAGATGGGGGATGAATCCGAGGCGATCAACGATTTTTTTGTCGGCGGAAGCATTGGGGAATGTCAGCGCGAGGGCGGCTTTAGACCGACTGAATGTCGATCATCACCCCCCTCAGCCTTAATTATTTACACGCGCGGGCTTGCGCCCGCATGACAGCATAATCCTGCAAAGCGACAGGAAAGGCCGCATCGGGTGGTGCGGCTTCAACTTCTTCGGCAAGCTGTGTCTGAAAATCCCGATCATATTTCTTTACAGGTGGGCAAACACAGGCCGGATCAGAACTTCCCGTCGCGCAGGCGGTCAGCAAGCTCACCGCGATTACGGGGAGCATCAAGCGTAGCACGCAATTGAGCATCTTTAATCTCCAATGATTTTTTGAGGTTGAGAGCGCGTTCGGCGTTCCGGCCTGATTGCCGGATGCCGAACAATACGGCTGAGACGGACAGCGCAATCGCCGCCCATCCCGCCAGCCGGAGCGCATTTCCGGCCAGCCAGTTTTTAAGGACGAGCCACATTAACGCAGACCCTTCCGACGATCGTCGATCCGCGCCCACACCATTGCGGCGATCCCGATCAGCGTCACGGCCAGAAGGATCCATTTTGCTGTTTCCAGATACGGCGCAATATTCATGAGCGCAGATGTGGCGGGTTGAAGCGTGTCTTGCACAGCCTCGATAGCCCCAACGCCGACAGTGCCGATGGTGGCGGCCTGTCCCGCCTGAACGGTGCGTGTTTTATGAAGAGGTGCGGGTTTCGGTTCAACGCCGGCCAGCACAAGGGCTTTCGTGATTTCAGCGTCCGTGTATGGCTGCTGGCCGTTCTCATGGTGAATAATGGCCTTCACGAGCGGCTCCAGATCGCCATAGCTGTGCATGTCCAGCTTTTCATCGGCTTCAAACCCTGTCCGGCGTGCCGCCGCGCGAACATAAGCCGCCGTGTCGTTCTCGTTCGTTGGCGCCCACCGCGCGATAATCTGCTCAATCGTCCGCAAACCGTACTTATCCTGATAATTGATCAGGAGGCGTGCCAGAGCGCGGATCCCGTAAACAGGCGATTTGAAGGTAAAGAATTCCAGATCGCCTTGCCGATCTGCGAGACCCTGCCAAGGATCCCCGTTTCGCCGGATATTTCCGGGGTTGTGGTTGCGGATCCCGCGCGGAATGTGGGTTGTTTTTGTCGTCATGGCTTTCTCCTTTGGTTGAAATGAAAAAAACCGCCCCGAAGGGCGGCTTTTGAGAACGGTTTTTAATGTTAAGTCACTACGTCTTTGAGCAGATGCTTTTTAATCGCCTATTGGCGCACCAAAAACCTTGTAATAGCGATTGCCGGATTCAAAATTTCCTATCCACAATTCGCAGCCCATATAGATAAATTTCTCCATTGTGAGCTTGAATTCATCGATATGGTCATCGCCAGCGCGATTGATATCTTTAAGAAGATAACAGGCTTTTCTTGCATATGTCTGTGCGACCTCACGCATAATATCTTCAAAAATACCTTGCATTATTTCACGCTCTAATGCGTCAACATCGTTACTTCCGATTTCTTGGATATCTATTTTTCCCTGTATTTTAGCCATGATATGTACTCCTCTATACATTCATGAACGCTCTTTTTGGCGAGATAATCCACTCAATTCAAGAGCATCAAACGATGATTATCAGGACGTTTTGATTGTTTTATTACCCGCCACGGCTGAACAGGAACCGGACAAGCTGATCGATCAGCACACCAGCCACAGCCCCCAGCGAAAGGATCACGGCAAAGCCGCCTTTCCACTGGTTTGCCATGCGATCAAGATTTGAAAGACGCGTGTCAACGGCATCGACCTTTGTCTTGACCTCGCTGATCGATTGCGCGAGAGCGGAGACTTGCCCCTCCAATCGTCCGATGGCTCTGAAATACTCTGCTTCTGTCATGGTAAGTTCCTCCGGTTCCCGCCCGTTGCGATGGGCTGGCTGAATGTCTTTCTTTTGCATGTGGGAATTCCTTTAGCTGGCGATCACGAAAATCATGTTGTTCTGCGCCCCGGTGGGCGGCGGCGCACCGTTGCGTCGCAAAACCTCTATGGTCGACTGTCCAAGGATGGCGCGGGGTGCAGATGGGCGGCGCAGCGTTTCAATCGGCAACTGCGATAGCCGCGCATTTGCGCTGACAGGCCGCCGCAAGGTTTCCACCGCATACTGGCTGGCCCGTACCACCGGATTGCTGGACAGCGCAAAAGTGTCGGAAAAATCTATAAAGCCCACGCCGCTCGTGGCCGCACCGCTTGCCGCAAGATCGGCACCGCCTCCGCCGTAATAGACGGTTCCGGTATAGCTCAGGGTCGATGTGTTATAGGCAACAAAGCCTATCTCCACGACAATCCGATCTCCTGCCAGGGCAGAAACCGGAGTGAGGCTTTGCGCGGCGGCCAACGCACGTCCGGCTGGCGTGCTCGGCCACTCGCTTGTGCTGGGATCGGCATAGTTCGCCAGAAGCGTTCCGCGCACGAAATCGCTGTTTCCTTGCGTAACAAACACATGGATAAAATAGGCGAAATTCGCGTTTGTGGAGTTTTCTCCCACGGCCAGCATCGCATTAAGCGTACCGCCGAAATCATGGTCGGCGGCAAGAGGCGCGGAAACGGCCCGTACAATAAGACTTTTATACTCGTTCGTGTTGTTATTTTCTGTGGCCGTTGTCGAGATAGGATCCCCAGCCGAAGGATGATCCTTGCCCGTGTAAAGACCAACGATGGAACCATCACTCGTCTTGTTCCACGAGCCACGAATGGTGGCTGGCGCATAGGCCACACCACCTCTGCACAAATAAAGTTTTGTCATGACTGGATCTTGTATCCAAATTCGGCATCATCAATGTCGGCCTGCACCCATGCCGCCGAAGTATCAGGATTTTGCTCCCACAAATGACGGGCAAAAAGGAAGCTACTCGCCAGATATTGATCGCCGCCTTCGTAATCGGTGCCATCAATCCTTGCCAGAGGGCGCACGACCCGCACACCAGCATCATCTTTTCTGGCGCCGATATTGGCCTGAACGCCAAAGATTGTCCCTGTGATCGCGGGAAGGTTCGTAAAGGCGAAACTGTCCTTGTGGCCGATGGTGTTGCTGTGATTATAACTGGTATCTTCATCCAGCAAGGTCTCATCGACATTTTCCCAATTTGTGCCGGATCCCTGCGGTGTAAAGTTGCTGTAAGCCCCTGTACCGTTCGGATAAATGGTGTCGACCCTGCAATCCCCCAAATAATCGTTGTTCGAGGAACCCGTCCCATCACATATATATAAGTCATCAATGGCATTGTCTGCCGCCCGGCCATAAAGAATGACCCTTGAGGCTCCGGCGACACTGGTCTGCTTTGTATCCCCTGTAAAAGTAACCCATACCTGTTCATTTACACGCGCCTCAAACAAGCCGCCGCTATCGGCAATATTGATTTTGACTTCGAGGTAATACCAAGTGTTCAAATTCAGGGCCAAGTCAGAGATCGCCAGCGATGTGTTTGTCGAGCCGCGATACAAACGAATGGTGCCGTTCGTCTGCACGACCACAGAAGCCTGCACATCGCCTGCCGTATCATAAAATCTGACAATCGCTTCCGTGGCATTGCCGACAAAATACACGGCAAGTCCGACAACCCACGTTGTCTGATTGTCCAGCGTGACCGCGATCCATTCCGCACTACGAAACAAAAGAGCCTGCGATCCGGCGCGGCGGCCAGTCATGAACGTGGCATCATTGATACTGAGCGTTTGGTATTTCATAGTAAGTTGTGCGGGAAGCGAATAATGATCGAACCCGTCAACAAAGCGAAGCGCCATTGTAATCTCCTTAAAGTCTAAGTCCTGCGAGTGAAAAGCCGATATCAGCGAGCGTGCTATCGGCGGGATTTGGCGCGATGACCGTCAAGACATCGCCTGCCGCAAAATCTGTGTTTGATGCGCCTGTGAACGTGGCAAGGTTCGCACTGGCGGCGAATTGCATCGTGCCGAAATCCACGCCGTTCTTTTTCAAAGCGAATACCGTTGTCGCGGTGGCCGCTTCCCCCGCCACGCCGCGACTTCCCGACATGGCTGCCGGAAACCGCACCGCGCGAGGCATAGGGAAGCGCACCAGCACCGCGCCTGCGCCTGGTGTACCGCCAACGGTGCCGCCAATATCGTAGGGAAGGGTCGGAAGCGTTGAGACTTCGGCAAGACGCAAAAGGGTCGTGCCATTGCCATAAAGGAGCTTGCGATCTCCATTGATGAAGGTGATGGCCGCGCCCGCAGCTGTTTTCACATCTATAGAAAATCCGCCTGTAGTCGCATTTTCTACGATTATAAGTTTGCCTCTGGCCGGAACCGTGATCGTCCGCGCGGCGGTGAGCGTTCCGGTAAAGCGCAGATATACGCTTCCCAAAAACTGTGCATCCGAAACGGTTAAGTTTGCATCAGCCAGCGCGATATCAATGGGCTGACAGAACGCCTTGTCCAGCGCATCGAAGGCGGTGTTGGCCGTGACTTCTTTTTGCGACTGGTTTGCCGCGATGTGTTCGATCAGAAGATTGGGAGTTGTCGTCATAGACTTGCCTTTCCTGCATTGCCGCGCCCGACAACGGCGTTGATTTGATAAATGGCGACATCAACGCTGCCTCGAACGCTTCCAAAATCTTCGATCTGCTGCGCGGCTGTGTAGGTGATGGCCGGCGTTGTGGTCGTCATGGTGCGCTTGACGTTTGCACCGTCGAGAATGTCGATTTCATAATTTTCGGATGCCTCGAAGAGCGGAACATCGACCCCATCCACCCATTCCCCGTACCAGCGCGTGCGCCGCAACCATGTGATCGCCAGATCGCTATCCATGTTGCGGGTCGCTTTGATTTTCACCGGAGAGAAACAGCGCATACTCTGCGCGTTGAACAAAAAGCTGTTTGTGACAGCATCATCCCATTCGCCGCCATCGATCACGCCGCGATAATGCCCCACGCGCCCCACTTCCGTTTGCGGGAGCGGCACACGGAAAATCCCGTCTGGCGACAGCACGACGAAGCGTTCGCCAAGTTTGTGCGTGTGCATGGCGGCTTCTGTGCCGCGCCGCCCACGCAGCAGACCGGAAAGCTCATAAGTTCCACTTGAGAGGAGCGTGGCATTCTTCCACTGGACGATCTCGTCCCCGATCAAGCCGACATTCGCCCACTCCAGCACCTCGGCGGCGGTCTTGCTGTCCAGCGTACCTTGCCCTACGGCCACTGTGACCTTGTTTGTTTCATCCCATGACCAAGGACTGATCGAAGGTTTCAAGACATTTGTAGCCCAGCCATAGGTCGGGCCATCATCGCCAAGCCCCAGGATTTCCCATGTGAGCTGATCCGGCGAACGGTAAAGCGACGCACCGCCAGATCCGTCCCGCATCCCGAAGGCATAGTTCAACCCGATAGTGTCATCCTCCAGCCGGAGCATCGGCACATCGAGCAAGAACAGGTTGATCGGGCTGTTAAGCAGGATCGGCAAATTCAGGACGGGCGGACTTGCCCCCGTCGCGTTCGACACATATACGGCCTGATCTTCGGCCACAGCATCGCACGCGAGAAGATTATTCCCGCCAAAATCCGTCTTGTTCAGACGAAGTTTCAGATCACCATCCGGCATCGACACTGTGATGATGTCGGACGGGTCAAGGCGCAGATATTTCGGCGGGAGGGAAAGTTGATAACCGCTCCGCTCTACCCATGCGTTGTATAGCGTGCGCTCTGCGATACGTTTTGCCTCGTCCGCCGTGAGGGAGATCGAAAGCTGGCGCGTCTGTTTTTCGCGTGTTGCAATCGCATCCGTGATACGCGCGGCATGCTGCGTGTTCATCTGATGGTCACGCGCAGGATCGACATGGACGATGTCGAGGCGTTGCGGCAACTCCACATCCTGCGTCCGTTTTTCGGTAATACGGACAGGCGGTTCGCTGGAACCTTCCATCGCCCCAAGATCATCATAGGGAATGGCGGCGACAGGCGATCCACCGCGCGGGATAAATTTCAGGACACCGTCCGTTTCCACCGCGTCGATAAAATACGCCCCCAAGAGCGGCTCAAGAGCTTCCCTAGCTGCCATCCGGCGTGTCACGGCATAGCCGCGCAAGGATTGGGTAACGCTACTCAGCACCAGATCTGTAGGTGCCATGCCTGCTCTCTGGCAGATATCGCTCATCGCGCCGGACAAAGACACGGCGTTATTGCCATAGCGTTCGAGCGGGAATTTGATCTGCCCCGCCATCGTCATGCAGATGGCCGAATGCGTGAAACGGTCATAGCATCCCCCAAAATGCGTGGTCGGGGTCGGATTGTAGGGTGTCAGGTTGATGGTCTTTTCCAGACGCATCGCCACGATGTCCACCAACGTGGCTTTTGCACTGGCGATCATCCAATACTGGCCGTTATTCGGGCGATTATAGTCCGCTTGATAGCCCCAGCCTGCGGCCACGGCTACATTGTCGACATGACCTGCATACCCGTCTTCGGGATGCCATTTGATAAGCCTGTCAATAGTTGAGACGACAAAGAAAAGATGGCCCGTAAAATCATCCCAAAAAGCAGTCCGTACCTCATTTCCACCCGTCCACAGACTGATGTCCCATTGCTCTACCGTTCCTTGATGCAGGAACGGGTCATACGTCAGGCGGCGTGCGTTGGTCTTGTAAATTTTCCAATAGCGGCCATCTGGATCATCGCACATAGGAGCTTCATCACTGCCAGGAAGCCATTCATCGAGATCCGCAATCAGATTAAGATCGAGATCATAAACAAGGCTTCGACGGTGAACGAAGATCTTATCCCTGTGAACGCATCCATACAGGCTAAAGCCAAATCGGTGATTGGTTACGGCCACCAGCGCAAGTGTTTCAGGATGACGCTTGCAAATACGCATGGTCGAGCCATGAGCGTCTGTGGCGTGATAGAAATACCCTTGGCTGTCCAACCCTTTCAGGTTTGAATATTCGTCAATCGCGCCCGGATATCCTTCAAGTGGATCCTGATCGAGCCGCCGCACCGTCAAAAGAAGATTGCGGACAACATCGTACTTATAAATGTAGGTGCTTGTGCAAACGACAAGCGTGCCGCGCACAGGATCAGGAAAGCCGCCATAATAAGTAATCTGCGGCGCGGATGGCAGAACTACCGCATTTACCTGCATGGCTCCCGATGCAACAACTTCTGCACTGATATTGGGAATGCGGTTGGCGAAGTCTTTCAGTTGCAGATCGGTAAAAGTCAGATAACACAGGCCGCGATAGCCCGGCACGTTCCCTACGCCAAGATGCATCTCCATCGTGGAATCCGGCTCTTCATTCTCCCCGCCAAGATGAATACGGACAACGCCCGGATATTTTTGCGTGGATTGCGTATTGCCTGCCGTGGCATCATAAATAACCTTTGTATCCGCCCATATCCGGCGCACCGTTGACACTGGCCCCGCGCACAAGCCCACGGCGAAAGAGCAAGAATAGCTATAAGTGGTCTGCGTTGATTTTTTACCGCCTTTGCCGCCGACCTTTTTCTTGGATTTTGTTTCCTTGATCGAAGTAGACCAGATCACGTTGCCGGAAATCCGCATCGTCCCGTACACAAGCGGCATGGGCGCACCGTAGGTCGATGTCTGGACGGACAAATCCTCCAGCCGCGGGCCTTCGATATTCTGTCCCTTGCCACCGCCGAACAAAAGATTGCCGAGCAGCACGCCGCCAAGCCATCCGGTGCTGGCACCGATCCCGATGGCGGAGCCAAGAGCTGCGCCTGCCACGCCAAGAGCCAAAACCGCCATCAGTCCAGCTCCACAAAATAGGGATAGCGGTAGGCCGCGCAGACACGGCGGTTCCATTCTTCATCCAGCGCGTGTTCTACGACTTTGCCGACATGGGAATAGCTGTGGATGATGCCGTGATCCGTCACCAGCGCGACATGCTGCGGCTCTTTTGCCCATGCGATGTAGAGAATATCGCCAGGCAGAGTCTCGTCCTTTTGGATAGGCACGAAAAATTCCGCCAGCCCTTGCCGCATTTTGCGGGGATTGGGAAGGGTCGAATAGGCGGCATATCGCTGCGCCTTCTCGGAATTTTCGTCATACTCGAACAGACCGAGCGCGACACCGACCCCTTTGACAAGGCCGATGCAATCACAGGCGAGACCTTTCTTCCATCCCTGATGGGCAAACGGGGTCTCCAGCCATGTGCGAGCTTCCGCCACGACATCCATGCGTGTGATCAGTTTATTTTGCATCGGGATAATTCAGGATTTGGTCACTTCCAGGGACATGAGGCTCCCCACGGAAATTCTTGACGTTGTTGTACCGCGCCTTGCACATACCGAAGCTCTTGTCGCACCCCGGCTGGAGCGTATATGTGTCGCCCACCTCGATATTGTCCGGCATCGGCAGATAGAGCGTGAAATTCCCGCCAATGAAGGATTTGACCTCCATCTTGCGATCCGTATTGGCGCCGCTTCCCCATATAATCAGACCGCCATTCCAGTAAGCATCGGCTTCCGCGCGGGATGTGTCCGCAAAGCTGCGCCGATCCGTGACACTTGTGATCGTGCCGGATACTGTCAGCGCGGCCAGATTGATCTTGCACCGACTATCGCCAAGATCGGCGCGGCAATCGGGCGTATAGAGTTCGACAATCTGCTGCGAAAGGGCTTGTGTCAGACCGCGAAGTTCGGCGCGGAAAACACTGTCCTTCAAGACGATTTCGCCAACCGTCCCGCGCTTCAACATGACTTTCCCCTGATTGAGCGCAGACCAGTTCACAAGGAAAATCTCGACGGTCGCACCGTCCCACACGCCCGCGCGTAGGTCGTTCGCATTCAGAATTTCACTGTCAATCGCGCTTTCAATGTCGAGATTGTCCACGGCAAGATTGGCGATGGTGTGAATGGCCGAGCGCGTGTATCCGGTGGCGGCTTGATAGATGATGCTCTCCACTGTCAAATCACGATCAAAGTCGGTAAAGCCGAATACTTCCCCGTCCTTGCGCGTGACTTTCCAGCATGTCGCCAGCGAGGTGGTTTCGCTATTGATATGCGTGTTCATGCCAGAGGTGGCAGATTTCATACTCTGATCTCCACAATCGGGATCCCCGACCATTGATGAAGGTTGAAAAATTCAATCGTGACCGCCATCCGGTCTGTGTCGAACCGGACGGGGACATCGAATTCAAAATCGGCGGTGACCGGAACGCCGTTGCCTGGCGCGGTGTTTATGGTGACAATTCCCGTCGAGCTGCTGATTGACCAACCGGACGTTAACTGCACGCCGTTCAAATAGATTTTAGTTGTGCCGGAAACGGGCTTTTTAATAATACGGCTTTCAGATCCCGCGCCCGATGTATAATTTTTGACGAGCTGGAACGTCTTGTTCGTTCCATCACCCGTCCCGATAAGCTGTCCCGTTGCCTTAAAATCAGACCAGTCTTTAAAACGAAAGCCGTGGGCGCGGCCTTTGCGTCCTCGAAAGAAAGCCAGAAGCGTGTCAAGCTGTGTCTGGTTTTTCAGGCCGGAGGCAACGTCCCAGCGTCCCCGCGCGGCCTGCCAGTTAATATTGCGCTGTTCAAAACCGGAGGCCATCGTGACAATCGTGGTGGCAAATTCCGGCCCACCCGATGACATTGCCTCTGGCGCATCGGGTGG
>CAYSGL010000013.1:10142-12862 GCA_964430725.1 uncultured Pseudobdellovibrionaceae bacterium | reverse complement strand
CAGGCCGTCAGCCGTATTGCCGAGGAGATGTCTGAACATTCTCCTGTTCTGGCCGAAGAGCTGGGGATTCTAAGCGCAGAAATGGCTATGCTGAATGACCGCCGCGCGGCACTGTCCGACTTTGGCCGGCGGGTCGGCGGCCATGCCAAATCATTTGCGACAGCGTTGATTCAGGCAGAGCAATATGGAACCTCGGTGTCGCAGGCCTTGCGCGTCATGGCAAATGAATTGCGCGAAATTCGTATGGGAAAAGCCGAAGAAAAGGCGGCATCGCTGCCGCCCAAACTGACTGTTCCGATGATCCTGTTTTTCCTGCCCGCCTTATTCGTGATTATTTTGGGACCTGCTGTTATTCAGGCCGGTAGCGCGGGCATGGGGTAAAAAGAAACGGGCGATCAACGATCACCACTGTCCTCTTCTTTTTTCTCGTCATCCCTGTCTATATCGACCCGGCCCTGACGCGGGTGATAGTCGCGGTCGTTCAGCGTGGCGATGATCCGGTAATTGCGCTCCAGTTCAGGCCGGTTGGGGTATTGCTGCCGCGCCCGGTCAAGCAGCTCAAGGGCTTGCTGCGTTTGTCCTTGCGATGCGAGATTGAGCGCAAGGTTGTTGAGGATGGGGGCGGCATCGCCGCGCCAGACGCGCAGTCCCTTGCGAAAAGCGTCTTCGGCCTCGGCGTATTTGCTTTGGGCGTCAAGGGACGTGCCAAGGGCAAGATGCGCGCGTCCGGCTTTCTCGTCCAGTTCAATGGCTTTGCGCGCGGCCTTTTCCGCTTCTTTATAATGGCCAAGGCCAAGCTGGGTCATGGCCATTTCCGTCAACGGTTCGGGATGGGCTTTTTCCCCTTTGGTAAAGGGGGCCAGGATATTTTGCGCGGCGTTCAGCTGGTTGTCTTCGCGCAAGGCGCGGCCATAGCGTGCGGCAAGGACCGGATTATCCGGATGCCGTTTGAAATAGGGCGCCATGACCTGGATGACATCTTGCGGGTTGCCCGATTTTTCGGCGTCGGCCAGTGCGCGTTTAAAGGCCGCATCAACGCGCGCGCCGGCCTGTTCCATATTGATGGCGTTGGAATCGGCGGCGGTGCCGACAGCGGGAGCACCCCCTGTCGTCGAACAGGCGGATAGGGCCAGAGCGCCAAGGCATAATGTCAAAGGCAGTAATCGGGTATGGCGGCGTATCATGGACGTAATATTCCCTTTCCAGTATTAGAATTAGGAATGATAGTCGTTTGCCCGCCAAAAGAAAAGGGTGGATCAGCGGCGCTGCTGGCCGGTATTGGCGTCTACGCTGACCTCATGGCACATGTCGGGGCAGTAATAAATGCTGACCGGTTTGCAATCACCCTGCCGCGAAGCGTTGGCGCACGAGCGGCGGATACGGACATATTTTTCACGCGGGGCGGAAACAATGACATGGCGCTGCATAATGATATTGCCCTCGCGATCCAGAATGCTGACATGCGTCGCGCCGGCCTTGCGTGGGACGAACAGCAAGAGGCGCGGATTTTCCATCAAGACCGACGCATGATCCGGGTTTCCCACCACAACGCTTTGCGCGTCGCGGTCCAGCGTCACCATTTCGGTTTTATCCGGAGTCAGGCGCAAGATGGGGTGGGTTGCGCTGATATCCTCAACGGCGGCGGCCTTGTCTTCCAGCGGCGGTACCAGATCGGCTTTATTGTCTGAAGGGCTGTTTTTTGTTTCGGCGGCAGTAGAGGCGGCACCTGATGCAGGTTCGATAACGCTGGCATCGATATAGACGGTGCCGGCGAGGGCATTTCTTCCATGCATGATATCTGTCACGATCAGGGTTCCCCCCAATAAGACGCATGCTCCCAAAGCGAAAAACAAACCGAATATCAGGATTTTTTTCATAGCGGACCTTAAATAGCGGTGGGCCGGATGGCTGCCCGTGAAACGAAATCCAGTATATCGTAAAATATCCTGCCTCCCTATGATTTTTTATACGAATTTTAGCTTTCCTGCCCATGCGTGACATTCTGGAACGGAGGGCAAAAAATCTATCCAAAACAGTTCTTGATACAGGAACTTTTATGGAACCCGATCCGCTTCTTCTGGCGCGTATACAATTCGCCTTCACCGCGTTTCCTTCCATACTTTTTTTGTGGCCATGGGGGGTGTGCTATGGCGTATCCTGATATAATCCGAGATTGTTTCCATAGCGGGACTATGCTTATACTACCTTCACCATCACCAAGGGGGAAAGAATGAAGGGGTTGATTGCCGATATCGGGGCGACGAATGCGCGTTTTGCGCTGGCCGACGATCAGGGGTTCCATGCGGAAAAAATCCTTGCCTGTGACGATTATCCCAATCTCGATGATGCGATGGCCGCATACCTCGATGCAATTGGCGAGCGTGTAACGCGTGCCGCCATTGCCATGGCCGGCCCCGTGAGCGGGGATTGGTTCGAGATGACCAACAATCCATGGAAATTTTCAGTTGAAGACGTGCGTAAGAAAATCGGATTGGAAAGTTTCCACCTGCTGAATGACTTTGAAGCGATCGCCATGGCCATTCCCCATATTCAGGATGAGCATCTGGTCAAAATCGGCGGCGGGGAAAAAATTGAAAAACGCACGATCGGTGTGATCGGCCCGGGTACCGGGCTTGGCGTGGCTGGTTTGTTCTGGGATGGTAACGCCTATCGTCCCAATCCGTGCGAAGGCGGTCATGTTACGATGGCGGCAAAAACCC
>CAYSGL010000013.1:0-10132 GCA_964430725.1 uncultured Pseudobdellovibrionaceae bacterium | reverse complement strand
TGACGAATGTCTATAATGCGATCCGCATTCTCGATGGGCGCGACGATCTGCCCGCCGATCTTGACCCCGCGTTGATCAGCGCGAAGGCGCAGGATGGATCATGCCCGGTCTGCGTTGAATCCCTCGATAAAATGATGGCGTTCCTTGGAGCTATTGCCAGCAATCTAGCCGTATCGCTAGGGGCGATGGGGGGAATTTATATTGCGGGCGGCATTCCGGCCAAACTGGGCGATACGTTTTTGGGAAGCCGTTTTCGCGCTGAATTTGAAAATAAAGGCCGCATGAGCGAGTATCTAGCCGCCATTCCGACATACCTGATCACCCATCCGATGATTGCCTTTGTTGGATTGCAGGCCGATCTTCACCACCAGAAATAAAAGAGGATATTAAAATCCTCTCATCCTTCTATATGGCATCAAGAAACTGTTTTACCGCTGTGTTCCAGCTATAGTGCGTGCGGGCGTGGTTTTCCCTTAATACCGGATCGGATAGGCTCGCCGCTTTGCGCGCCGCCACCGCCAGATCCTCATCCAATGCGCCCAGATAGGGTTCGGTCACAATGTCGATCGGCCCTGTGACGGGATAGGCCGCGATCGGCAAGCCGCACGCCATGGCTTCGATGAGCACAAGACCGAATGTATCGGTGCGCGATGGAAAGACGAACAAATCGGCAGAGCGATAATGATTGGCTAGCGCCCGTCCTGTCTGCTTTCCGGCAAAATGGACATCAGGGTAGGCGGATTGAAGCGCGCCGCGCATTGGCCCATCACCGACGACGACTTTTGAGCCGTGCCACGGCATCGCCAGAAAATCCTCAATTGATTTTTCGACCGCGATCCGCCCGACATACAGGGCGACGGGGCGAGGTAAATCGGAAAACAGGGTTTGTTCTCCCCGATGAAACAGCGAAAAATCAACGCCGCGCGTTAGGCGGTGCATCCGGTTTTGAAATCCCTGGTCTTTTAGCTGTTTTTCAAGGGACGGCGTTGCGACCATCATGCTATGGGCATAAGCATGAAACCGCCGGACATGCGCCCAGGCAAGGCGGCGGACAATCTTTTCAAGCGGGGGACAGATCCGCCGGACGCGCCGCGCCAGATAATCGGGGAATTGCGTATGATACGATGATGTATAGGGGCGGTTATGTTTCAGGCAATAACGCCGCGCGGCCCATCCTAAAGGGCCCTCGGTGGCGATATGCAGATGGTCGGCGTTATAGTGGCGGATCAGGCGTTTCAGACGGCCATACGGCCCCGGCACCAATTCGATTTCCTTGTAAAAAGGAAGGGGGATGCGGATGTAAAAATCGCGCGGGCCCATGACGCGCACCTCATGGCCCATTTTCTCCAGCTCGGCGCATAAATATTCATATGTCCGCACGACGCCATTGGTCTGGGGGTGCCAGGCATCGCTGATAATCAGGATTTTCATGCGTAATCGGCCTTTTTTTGTTCGCAAAAGGACCGTACACTAGCTGTATGAAAAAATCATCTTCGGCCCTGTTGCTTGCCGGCTTAATCCTGTGGACGGGCAGTGCCGCCGCCGCTGATCGCTGCGTTGTGCTGGAAAAAGGCATGAACCGATTTCGTCCGCCTGAATTCAGCGCTCCGGTCATGTGGAGCAAGGATGTCGGAAGCGATACGCATAATGAATATTTCTTGGATGCGATTCTGCTGGACGATCGAAGTGTGATTGTTGGTGGTTATTATGAACCGGCGACCGGTAAAAGCGCTCCCCAGCCCTTGTTAATGCATCTGGAGAGACGGGGGAAACCCCTCTGGACAATTCAGGGCAAGGAAGATGCGCACGAAGACCGTATCGTCGCCCTGACCCGCGATCAGGATGTGATCATCGCGCTCAGTGCTGCCCGCGCCAAAAAGACCGACAGGCCGTTTGTCAGGGTCATGCGCTATGAGGCGCAAGGGCGGCATCTTGGCGGTTTTGCCCTCAGTGAAGGGGATGGCGCTTTGGAGCCGGTGGCCATTTCTCCTGTCGGTGACGGTAACTATTACATCGCCGCACGGTACAGCAATGACCGGCAAAGCAATCAGCGTTTTGGCGTTGTGTATAAGGTAAATAAGGAAGGCGAGCGCCAGTGGCGGCGCGCTTATATGCCCGGCCTTATCACGCAATTGGATGCCATGCATGTGCTGCGCAACGGCGATTTATTGCTGGCCGGGGCGCTCACGGCGGGGGATGGCCGGCAAAGCGGCTGGCTTGTCCGCACCGATGCGCAAGGCAACCTGAAATGGCAGCAAAATTATCCAAGGGGACAGGCAGGCACGATGTCCGCCATTGCCGAGTTGCCGGGCGATAACGGCTTCGTGTTGGCCGGTACCTTGTGGCCGATTGGCGGGGAGCGGACGGCGGGCTGGATTATGCGCGTCAACCCATTTGGGGAACGCGTCTGGGAGCGCATGTATGTCGGCGCGGATCATTATCGGGGGGTTGATATCGCCGCCCTCGATGACGGGCGCGTCATGGCGGCGCTGTCGGCCAAGCCGAGCGGCACGATTGAACAGGGCCAATATGCCCATGCCCGTATTATTGCGTTATCCGGCCACGGCACGTTATTAGAGGCCGATAGCTATGCTGATGGCAACGGCCTATGGCCGTCCCGCTTGCTGAATGTGAATGGATTGCCGCTGCTGGTCGGTCACATCCGCGAAATCCCGCCCGAACCACCAGCGCCCAAAGAGGGAGAGAAGGAAGCGCCTGTGCCGCCGGTGACCTATGATGGGTGGGTTGCAGAGCTGCAATCCTTGTCCCCGTATGATGATCCATGCGCAGGACGATGAGGAATATGCACGAAGACGGGGATGGAGAAGAAGGCGACATGCGTCTGGTCACCGTGCCGGATGGCGAGGGTGGACGGCTGGACAAGGTTTTATCATCTTTGATTGACGATTTGTCGCGTGCCCGCCTTCAAGGTTTGATTGATGACGGCGTGGTCACACTGAATGACGCGCCCGTCCGCACGGCATCGGTGAAAGTCAAGGCGGGCGATGTGCTTGGCGTGAGTGTTCCGCCGCCGGTCGATGCCGTCCCGCATCCCGAAAATATCCCTTTGGATATTGTCTATGAAGATGATGACCTGCTGGTCATTAACAAACCCGCTGGGCTGGTGGTTCATCCCGGCGCGGGAAATTGGGAGGGAACGCTGGTCAATGCGCTGTTATATCACTGCAAGGACAGCTTGTCCGGTATAGGCGGCGTGGCGCGGCCGGGCATAGTGCATCGGCTCGATAAAAACACCAGCGGTTTGATGATCGTCGCCAAGAATGACCGCGCGCACAAAGGGCTTGCCGCCCAATTATCCGACCGGACTTTATCGCGTCGCTACCAGGCTTTTGTGTGGCGGGTGCCAATGATTGTCAAAGACAAGGTTGACGCGCCGATCGGACGGCATCCGGCCCATCGGTTGAAAATGGCGGTACGTCCTTTGAGGGCGGCGGGGGCGCGTGATGCGGTCACACATTATTTGCGTGAAGACAATTACGGCGACGTGGCGGCTTTGGTGACATGTGATCTGGAAACGGGGCGCACACACCAGATCCGCGTCCATATGCAGCATATCGGCCATCCGCTTCTGGGCGATCCGCTTTATGGTTTGCCGCCGCAGGAACAGGTATCGCTGCTTAAAAAGGCGGGGGCGGGGCCGGATGTCATCACGGCGGTCACCGGATTCCCGCGCCAGGCGCTCCACGCCGCTCATATCCGCTTTATCCACCCTGTATCGGGTGAGGAAATGGGCTTTTCCGCCCCCCTGCCGGATGATCTGCAAACCCTATTAAATTATTTAAAATCAATAACATAAACAGCTCATTTTGCTATTTCCATAAAATTTTAGATAAACTGTTTATATAAAGAACAGGCATACAGCCAATGGCGGCCTGGGGACTTGAAAACGAGGGCAGAGATAAGGGCAAGATACAGTGGCCGGGGGAAGGAAAAGGCCGGATTATTGACAAGATTGGGGCTTCAATAATCCGGTACTTTCCACTCTTTTGAACGGGGTTTTGCGGCACTTGATGCAAAACCATATTGAAAAGAGCCGATTTTGAAGAGTTTTTAGACGATGACATCCTTTGTTTAGGGTTACACACACAGTTTACCGATCTGGTACCCATCAAACTAAAACCGCCTTCGGGCGGTTCTTTTTTGTTGTTATTTCAATGAGTAAGAAAAAATTCGCAAAAATAGGAAAATAATCATTGACACGCCAGCGCGTTCATATTATATAGGGAATAGAAACACCAGAATTGCGCCCGCCTTTCGGCGGGCTTTTCTTATACCTGCCCCAGCGTTTTGATCTTCGCTTTGGGGTGGATTTCGTTCTGGGACATCACAATTGTTTGCGGGCGGAAACGCTCGATCACGCTGCGCACATAAGGGCGCAGGTTGGGCGAGGTCAGCAGGACGGGCGTTTCGCCCGTTTGGGCGAGGCGTTCGAATTCCATACGGACGCCGTTGATGAATTCCTGCAGGCGGGACGGCGCCATGGCAAGCTGGCGGTCCTCGCCTTCACCGACCAGAGCTTCGGCAAAGGCCTGCTCCCATTCGGGTGACAGGGTAATAAGAGGGACGAAGCCCTGCATATTTGTATTGGCATCGCATATCTGGCGGGCGAGGCGCATCCGGACATGCTCGGTGATAAAGGCGGGATTCTTTGTATAGGTCGCGGCTTCGGCGATCCCCTCTAAAATTGTCGGCAAATCGCGCACCGATACGCGCTCGGAGACAAGATTTTGCAAGATACGTTGCAGCGTACCGATGGTTACCATGCCGGGAATAACATCGGCGACGAGCTTTTGATACTCCCGTGGCATCTCGTCGAGCAATTTTTGCGTTTCGGCATAGGATAGCAGGTCCGCCATATTGTCTTTGACAATCTCGGTAATATGCGTCGTGACGACGGTGGGCGCATCGACGACCGTGTATCCTTTGAAGTTCGCTTCTTCGCGGTATTGTTCGTCGATCCACATGGCCGGCAATCCGAAGGTCGGCTCGACGGTGCTTTCGCCGGGCAGGGTGATGGCGGCGCCCGACGGGTCCATGCACATCAGCATGCCGGGGCGCACATCGCCGCGCCCTGCTTCGATTTCTTTAATACGCACCGTATAGGTGTTGGCAGGAAGTTGCAGATTGTCCTGAATACGGACGGCGGGCAGGACATAGCCCATATCCTCGGCCAATTGGCGGCGCAGGCCCTTGATCTGGTCGGTGAGTTTATTGCCGCCTTCGCCCTGAACAAGCGGCAAGAGGCCGTAGCCGAGTTCCAGACGGATAATGTCGATTGCCAGCGCTTTCGATATAGGCTCTTCAGCCGGTTTTGCGCCGGGCAGCATCGGCAAACCGTCGGGGCCGATCGGCGGCGCGTCTTCGGCTTCTTTTTCCGCCTCTATGCGCTGCCAGCTGATATAGGCAATGACCGAAAACAGAACGGCCACGAGCAAGAAGGGTGGGGCGGGAATGCCGGGGGTCAGACCCAGTACGGCCATCAGGCCGGCGGTAATCGCCATGGCTTTGGGATGGGCGCTGAACTGATCGAGCAGCGCTTCGTCGGCGGACCCTTCCACGCCGGCTTTGGAGACGAGCAGACCGGCGGAGATGGAAATGATCAGGGCAGGGACCTGAGAGACAAGCCCGTCGCCGATGGTCAGCATGGTATAGGTCGCCGCCGCATCGCCCAACGACAGATCCTGTTGCGCGGTGCCGATAATTATGCCGGCAATGATGTTGATAAAGACGATCAACAGTCCGGCGATGGCATCGCCGCGCACGAACTTGGCCGCGCCGTCCATGGCGCCGAAGAAATTGCTTTCGGATTCCAGCTTTTTGCGGCGTAGTTTGGCTTCATCCTCGGTAATCAGGCCCGATGATAAATCGGCGTCGATCGCCATTTGCTTGCCCGGCATGGCATCCAACGTGAAGCGCGCGGCGACTTCGGCAATACGGCCCGACCCCTTGGTGATAACGACAAAATTGACGATGACCAGAATGGCGAAGACGATGCCGCCGACGATATAATTATTCTGAATGATCAAATGGCCGAACGCTTCGATAACGGCACCGGCAGAATCCGTCCCTTCATGGCCGTTGGCCAGGATCAGGCGCGTCGAGGCAACGTTCAGGCCGAGGCGCAGGGCGGTGGAGATCAGCAACACGGTCGGAAAGGTTGAAAATTCCAGCGGCGTCTTGATCGACAATGTCAGCATCAGGATGAAAATGGAAAACAGAACCGAGAGCGTTAGTCCCATATCCAGCATGAATTTGGGGATCGGCAGGATCATAAAGGTAATAATCAGGATAATGCCCAGCGCGACCGCCATGTCGCCCCGGATCAGGCCGCCCATGAACTGTTTGCGGTTTGTTTCAAAAGAACGGCCTGTTGGCGGATTATCGGTCATGGGCGAAGGGGACACTCACTCGTCTGTCGTAAAAATTCCTTTTATTGTACAGGGACTTCGGGAATGCCACAATACGGACGCGAACGCCCGAGTCGGGTTGTTCCGGTAAAAAATCAACGGGGGGATGTATGAAATATCTGGCGATAACGGGAGTCTTGCTGCTGGGGGCGTGCGCGCAACAGGGCCACGCCGATGGATCGGGATCTGCGCGCGTGCAGGCATTTCACGCGGCGCCCGTGGTTCAACAAGCTGCCGGTGCGACCTGTGCCGACGGGTTTAACGCATCGCTGGATCGTCTGGCCGCCGCCATGGATCTGCCTGGCGAAACGGACTTTTCAGGTCCGGTGAATGAGCGTGCGACGGCCTATGAAGGCCGTATATCGCGCTTCTAGACACGATTCCGCCGCAAAAAAGGTTTTGTTTGTGCGCGCAATCGGCTAAAACCATCAAAAAAATGGAAGGAAACCCCCATGGTCTTTGAAGATTTAAGCGACGCACAATTGGAAAAATTCGATTCCTACGATCATCACGAACTGGTCCGCCGGGTCGTGCTAGGAACGGGGGAACAGGCGCTTACAGCCTTTATCGCCGTTCATAATACCAATCTGGGGCCGGCGCTGGGTGGTTTGCGGATGCGTCCTTATGCCAGCGAATAAGAGGCGATCAACGATGTTTTACGCCTGTCGCGCGGCATGACATACAAAAACGCGATGGCGGGCCTGCCCCTTGGCGGCGGCAAGGCGGTGATTATCGGCAATCCGTTCACGCAAAAATCGCCCGCGATTATGGAAGATATGGGCCGCGCGGTCGAGATGCTCGAGGGGCGCTATGTCACGGCTGAAGACAGCGGCACCGGTGAATCCGATATGGTGGCGATTGCGCGTCATACAGAGCATGTGACCGGCCTGCCGCCCGAACCGTTTGAAGACAGCCAGTATGGAGAGCTTGGCGGGAACCCGTCTCCTGTCACGGCGCTGGGGTGCTATCACGGTTTGAAAGCGGCGGCGCGCCATGTATATGGCGACGATAACCTGTCCGGCAAGACGGTCGCGGTACAGGGATTGGGCGCGGTCGGCCTGGCTTTGTGCGAACTGCTGCATCAGGATGGCGTCAAGCTGATCGGTGCGGATGTTAATGAAAAATCCATCGAGCTGGCGCGCGCGGATATTCCTGAAATGGAGATTGTGTCACCGGAAGAAATTTATGGCATCGCGTGCGATATTTTCGCGCCGTGTGCGATGGGCGGTGTGTTGAACGACGACACAATCCCGCAATTAAAATGCAAAATTGTCGCGGGCGCGGCGAATAACCAGTTGCTGGCCCCGTATCACGACCAACAGCTTGTCTCGCGCGGCATTGCCTATGTGCCTGATTATGTGATCAATGCCGGCGGCGTGATCTGTGTCGGATATGAATATTTCCGCAAGAGCGGTTATAACCCGATGGACTTTACGTTCAGCCGCGATGCGATGCTGGCCCATGTCGGGCGGATCGGCCAGACCTGTGCTGACATTCTCGCTTATGCGTCTGATAACAAGGTTAATCCCGGCGAAGCCGCCGACAAAATTGCGGAAGGCCGCTTTTTGCGCGGCGAGGCGCTGCCCGAAGACGGGACTAGTCCAGAAGGTGATGCCAGCTTTGGCTCGCTCCCCGGAAAGACAATGGTTCAGTAACCGCATATAGCGGTTCGGGATTATCAAGCACCTGTCCGGCGTTGCGGCCTTGCGGCATAAAACGCGTGGTAACGTCCGATCCTTCGGGAATATAGGGGATGTTGCCCAGCGGGATGCGCAAAGTCAGGCCGCCATGCATGTGGCTGCTGCCGCCGAGCGGATCGTAATCGGCTTCATTGGTGGCTGTCGCGAACGCATCAAGCATCACGCCATTATCAAATTGATGGCGAATGCCAAGGGTTCCGCCGCGATCCCCACCCAGATATTGACCGGCTTTGGCATAGGCGGTCACGCCGGTATTGGGAATTTCGTAGTATAGGTTCAGATGGCCGGAAAAGCGCGGGGACCCGATGCGATCCAGCCCCCATATATCCGAGGCATCGCGTTTATAGGTCAACCAGCCTTCCGCGCCCACGGCCCATGTCTTTCCAAAGGGGCGGTATAGAATCTCTGCGCCGCCGCCTAGATGCATTTCTTCAGGCGCGCCGGTGGTCAAGGCGGCAAACACATCCGGTATGATTTGTCCGCGCCAACCGACATAGGCGCGCTCCAGATACAGGCGGCGCTTGGTATATTGATCGACATCGCTGCGGATGACATCGAAATCAAGAATACGCGGATCGAGGTCGTTCAGATTGTCCTTAATATTGAGTTTTATATTCAGGCCCCCATACAGGCCAAAGGGCATGTCGGCGCGCAGGCGGCCAATCAGGGCAGAGCGATAGAGATATTCCGCATCATCTTCGGTCAGGCTGATGTCATTTTCGAGCGACAGGTTAAAGTCGGGGATAAAGGGAGTGCGGGTCGTTGCCGTTTGCACGACCGCGCCGATTTCGCTGTTGCGCCACATTTCTTCCGGGCTTGACCGATGATGCAGGACGGCCAGTTCCAGTTCGCGCCGGATAATCTGGACCGATTGTCCCGCGATTTTTCCGCGCATGGGGGTGATGTGAAACATGCCGATTTCAGGCGGGGCGTGGTTGGCGATATGGCGCGCCGCGCGCCCGATTTGCTGTGCCACGGGCATATGGGGTTGCAGATAGAGCTGAACCGAAAGGGCGGTGTCGCCTTCGCGTTTGATCCGGCCAAGATAGATATCATGGGCGCGGGCCGCATCGCGCAGGATGGCGGGGGAGCTATCGGCGCTTTTATCGGCAATCGAAAGGGGAGCGCTTGTCTTATAAGGACGCGCCACCCAGCTTGCGATATTGTCCTGAAAGGACAGGCGGGCCATCACCTTGTCGGTTCCCTGAAGGCCGAGCATGGTATCCATCCAGGGAACCGGCGCATAATTGAGCGCGAAGCTCCAGCTTGCCGGTTTGTCGTATCCGGTCATCGTTTTGGCTTCGATGCCATAGGGGTTCGCCCCCCAATCGGCCTTGATCGACAATCCTTCAAGTGGCGTGTGGTATTCGATGCCGCCAAAGAACCCGACGTCTTTTCCTGTGAACCAGTCCTGTATGGAGTTGGCCTCTTCGTCAGTGAAAGACCGGTCGTCATCAAAATGCGAGGAGAGGCGGCGCAGCGGATTGCGGATATGCCCGTCCCCTGCCAGCCGCCCCCATCCCATGCCAAGGGTGACATCAATTGTTTTATAGCGCTTTGACAGGGCGATATATTCGGAGGCGGTTTTTCGATGCCCGAACGCGGAAAGAAAGCCGAATGCGACCTCAGGATCGTACCGGCCTTCCCGGTTCACAGTGAATTTCAGATCGAGTCCCGGGTATAGGGCTTTATGGCGGGAGAGCAGGGAGGATTTTTCCGCAGACTGGCGCACGCCGATATGAAACCAGTCGGTGATCTGCGCGCCGGCGAAGCTGTGCAGATAGGGATCGAGCGTTGAGATGCCGACCCGCATTGTGCCGGTTTCATCCATGCGCGCGCTGGGGATGTTATTCAGGCCGATTTGCCCCATCAGCATCGTCGAGCGCGGCAGGTCATCAGCCGCCGCCCCGTTCGAGAGCAGGATAAAAAGAAAAAACAAAAGACTGTCGCGGAAAGGCCGCATCTATACCGTTAAATATGATTAATAAAACCAACTCATGGTTT
>CAYSGL010000012.1:0-13209 GCA_964430725.1 uncultured Pseudobdellovibrionaceae bacterium | reverse complement strand
TAAATCCCGGAATATCCCGCCCATCTTTATTTCTCATTCTAAGTGTCGGTTCACATGTGGATAAGCGGGTTTTGATGAGAGGAAGGTGACTCTCATCGCTTTAATGTTGACATAAGGTTTATCAGGGTTCATCTCTAAATTTATTGGGAGTATTACTTTAAGGAGTGCCCTATGTACGACACGATTGCGGCTGGTTCCTCTGCGCTGGCAAAAGCATCCGTTGCACTGTGGCGGGGTGTTCTAGGCGCGTTTAATGAGGCCTATTCCGAACTAACGCTGGAAGCATCGATGTGCATGATGCTGGATCACGCCCATGATGTTCTATGGAGGCGGTATATCGAAGGTAGCGTGGTTGATGATGAAACCCTGAAGCCCATGCGAAGCGACACGGAATTCTCCACCGTGTATCGGGCGGAAAAAGAACAAAAAATCAAAGACAAGCTACCTGAAATTTATTGGTTTCTCGGCTTCTTGGAGGCTGTGGAAGAGCAGGCCAAGCAGGAAGGTTTAGTGAGGTTGCGCGACGTGGCGCATGAACGGCATTACGACTGGCTCACGAAGATTATGTGCGACGATATAGATAAGAAAATTCCGGCGGCGCGTGACGAGGATGTGCAGAACAGTCACCCCGAATTATATGCCATGTGCTGTCAATTGAGCTCTTCCATTCAGTCCGTTCAGGGGGCTGATCCGGCTGCATCGCCCGGGCTGCGGTAAAGTCGTTTTAGCAATCTCCTTGCCGTCATTCCGGCGAAAGCCGAACATCATGGATTGCTCCCATCTCACGAAAATAGCAACAACGCGGAGCTTTCTCGCCTCTTTACGGCTTTCGCGTCCTCGTGTGAAATTTTCAAGGCTCCATAGGCTGTATGGATTCCGGCTTTTTTACCGGAAAGACGTTCGACACATTATTTAAATTATGTAAATATATTTTGACTGGCAATGCGCTGTGGAAGGGTATTTATCCACAGGCGGCCAGAAATCTGTGTATAGGGCGAAAATCCTGCCCTTTGGGGCATTGCGACCCATAAAAACCCATGGTATCCCATATATATCCATGAAATCCCAAATGGGGTATGGTGTAAGGGGCAGGCAGGGGCCGGATGGCTTTATTTCTTTCAACCAGCGTCAACAAAATCGACAAGAAAGGACGGGTATCCGTTCCGGCCGGTTTTCGTGCGGCGCTGGAAGGAGAGGCGTTTTCCGGCATCGTGCTGATCCCCTCGCAAACCCATGATTGTCTTGAGGGATTTGCCTATTCCGCCATGCAGGAAATCGCGCGCCGCCTTGACGAGTTCGATATGTTTTCAACCGATCAGGATGATCTGGCGACCGGCGTTTTCGGCGAAGCCGTCCAGCTTTCTTTCGATGGTGAGGGGCGTATTATGCTTGGCGCCGATTTGTTGGCGCGGGCCACTTTATCCGATCAGGCTGTTTTTGTCGGTATGGGGGCCAAGTTTCAAATCTGGTCGCCGGAAAAATACGAAGAGCGCCGCCGTGCCGCACGCGAAAATGTCACTAAGAACAAACTGACCTTGCCCAAAGGCGGTGCGGCATGAGCGGCCAGCACATTCCTGTGATGCTTGATGAAGTTGTCGCCGCGCTCTCGCCGTGCGATGGAGAGGTCTATGTTGACGGTACATTTGGTGCAGGCGGTTACACGCGGGCCTTCCTTGAAAAAGCCGATTGCACCGTTATCGCGATCGACCGCGACCCGGATGCGCAAACACGTGCTCAGGCATTCGAAAAAGAATTCGGTCCGCGCTTTATCTTTCTTTACGGCTGCTTTGGCGATGCGCTGGAGCTTGTTCGCGCGGCAGGCTTTGAAAAAGTCGATGGATTTGTTCTTGATATCGGCGTGTCATCCTTCCAGATCGATGAGGCGCTACGCGGCTTTTCCTTTGCGAAAGACGGCCCGCTTGATATGCGTATGGATACGCGCCAGTCGCTGACCGCTGCCGATATCGTCAACACATACGATGAAACCGATCTTGCCAATTTAATTTATCAATTGGGCGATGAGCGTCATTCGCGCAAAATCGCTCGTCGTATTGTGGCGAAGCGCGAAGAGAAAAAATTTGAAACGACACTCGAGCTGGCCGATTTGATCCGTTCGGTCATTCCGCGTTCGCCCAAGGACAAAACCGATCCTGCCACGCGCAGCTTCCAAGCGCTGCGTATCGCCGTTAATGACGAACTTGGTGAATTGCAACGCGGCCTTGAATCCGCGCAATCGCTGCTGGCTGAAGGGGGGCGCCTTGTCGTCGTCTCCTTCCATTCGCTTGAAGACGGTATCGTCAAATCCTTCCTGTATGAACGCTCTGGCCGCATATCCGGCGGATCGCGTCACCTGCCCCCTGTATCGACCGATACGCCCTCATCCCCTTTGTTTCACGTGAAACAACGCAAAGCTATTTCTGCCAGTCATAATGAAGCCTCCAACAATCCGCGCGCCCGCTCCGCAAAATTGCGCTGGGCCGTTCGCAGCGGGGTGGCCGGATGAAGCTGTTTCGTATTTCGAATGTCCTGATTCTTATTTTGGCCACAATCTTGGGCGGCGCCCTTTTCTGGACAAGTCAGGTGGTGCAGGAGCGTCAAGATAAGCTGGCGGATTTGACGGCACAGATAACAGTCGAGCAGGAGGCGATGAGCGTGCTGGGGGCCGAGTGGGATTATCTTAACCGCCCGCAACGGCTGGAACAGCTCGCGCGCGACTATCTATCGGTTCAATTTCCAAAAGAGGACCGCATTCTGGCTGATGCGAGAGTGATTGCCGAGCCGTCGATACCAACTGTCCCACCATCCAAGCCCGCACTGATTCCGGCGATGATCAAGCGGGATGCGCCGGTTCACTCAGCACCGTCGGCGATCATTCATCAGGCGGATTCAGAAAAATTCGATGCGCTTTTACAGAACCTGAGCGGAGGCGGTGAATGAGGCTCGGCGCATTCGGACGTAAAACATTATATATGGCCGGCAGCCGTGGCTCCGCACTTGATCAGGCGCGCGGGCGATTGGTGCTGATTAGCGCGGTATTTGTGTTCGCATATCTGATTGTTGCTGCCCGGCTTGTCGATGTCAGCGTGATTCAAGCGGCCCTACAACGCGGTGAAGAGACGTTTTCATTCGAGCAGAGCGCCAAGGCCGATGTTGCAAAGCGACGCAGCGATATCGTTGACCGCAACGGTATTTTGCTGGCGCGTTCGCTGACGACGGCGTCGCTGTATGCCGATCCTGCGCTGATCAGTGATGCGCCAAAGCTGGCGCGCGTTTTAAGTAAGGTTTTCCCCGAGCTGTCATATGGCGATATCCTCAAAAAAATTCAGGGAAACGGACGTTTTGTCTGGATCAAACGGAATTTGACGCCGGAAGAGCAGCAAAAAATCCTTTATCTTGGCGACCCTGCGTTGGCATTTCAGAATGAAGATCGTCGCCTGTACCCTCAAGGCGAGCTCGGCGCGCATATGGTTGGGTATAGCGGCATTGACGGGCAAGGGCTTGGCGGCGTGGAAGGCGCTTTTGACAAGCTTTTATCGCATAGTAACGCGCCCTTGATGTTGACGCTGGATGTGCGTTTGCAACACGCCATGCGCCGTGAAATCGCGGCGACCGTAAAAAAATTCAAGGCACAAGGCGGTGCAGGAATTATCATGGATGCACATAGCGGCGAAGTGCTGGCTTCGGTGTCTTATCCAGATTTTGATCCGCATCAGGTGCCGGGTCCGAATGATAAACGTCTGTTCAATCGCACAACATTGGGTGTGTATGAGCTTGGCTCGACGTTTAAAATTTTCTCGACAGCGGCCGTACTGGATAAAAAGAACATACCGCTATCCCGTCAATTCGATGCGAGGACGCCGCTGGAAGTCGGGCGTTTTAAAATCAATGATTATCATGCTGAAAATCGTTATTTAAGCGTACCGGAAATATTTATGCATTCCTCCAACATCGGATCGGCCCTTATGGGGCAAATGGTTGGCACAAAAGCATTGAAACAATTTTACAGCGATCTTGGCCTGTTTAATGCATCACCGATTGAGGTCGCCGAAGTGAGCAAGCCGTTGATACCTGATCCGTGGCGTGAGGTTCATACAGTGACGGCATCTTACGGTCACGGTATCGCGGTGTCGCCGATGCAAATGGTTGCGGCAACAGCGTCCATCATCAATGGAGGCGTATTGGTGCAGCCAACGCTTATTCACGATCAATCTGCGCATCGGGATAACAAGAAGCTGGTGCGCGTTGTATCGCCTGAAACTGCGCATCGTATGCGGCAATTAATGCGGCTTGTCGTGGCGGATGGAACAGGCGGAAAAGCCGAGGTGGTCGGTTATGACGTGGGCGGCAAAACTGGCACGGCAGAAAAACCCGGCAGTGGCGGATATAACAAGAAGCGATTAATTTCTTCGTTCGTCGGCGCATTTCCCATGCACGCGCCAAAATATGTTGTGTTCATTATGGTCGACGAACCCCAAGGCATAAAAGAGACGTATGGATACGCGACCGGCGGATGGGTGGCGGCCCCGGCGGTTGGTAATGTTATCCGCTCCATGACCTCAATTCTGGCGATTAAACCGTCTGGGCAGAATGAGGAGCTGATTGCTCCGTTACGCCGCTATGTGAAAACCAAAGAACAAATAAAACATGAAAGGGAGGCGCATTATGTACCTGTCTCAGCTCACTAACAGCAAGTCGGCTTCCGACCCCGATGTAACCGGCATTACAGCGGATTCCCGGCTGGTTAAGCGGGGTTTCTTGTTTGCCGCCTTGCCGGGCAGCAAAGGCGATGGGCGGGATTTTATCGAGGCGGCCATACGTCATGGCGCGACAGCCATACTTGCACCGCGCGGTACTGTGCTTCCCGATGAGGCTGACGATGGAATCGCTTTGATTACCGATGATAATCCGCGCAAAAAATTCGCCCATATTGCTGCCGCCTTTTATAATCGCCAGCCGGACAATATTGTCGCGGTAACAGGAACGAGCGGCAAAACATCGACGGTTTCTTTTACACAGCAACTATGGCATCTGGCAGGCATTAAAAGTTGCGCGTCACTGGGTACGCTGGGAACGCGTGGGCCGAATATTCGCAAATATGGCGGTATGACCACACCGGATGCGCAGGTGATGATGGCAGAGCTGGCCGATTTATCGGCATCCGGCATTACACATCTGGCCATGGAAGCATCGAGCCATGGGCTCGATCAATACAGGCTCGACGGCGTTGCTTTAAAAGCTGCCGCGTTTACAAATCTGTCACGCGACCATCTCGATTATCACCCGGATATGGATCATTATTTCCAATCCAAAGTCCGTTTGTTTACAGATCTTTTACCGCCGGACGGGGTGGCGGTTTTACCGCTGGATGATGAGTGGGGTAAAAAGCTTGCGTCGATCGTCTCGCAAAAAACAATAACGCTGGGCGGCGATATCGCCGTACAAAAAATCGAGGCTGTCCCGAACGGACAATTTATTCAGCTCATGGCCTTTGGGAAATCGTACGCGGTAGATCTGCCGCTTGTTGGCGATTTTCAGGTGCGTAATGCTCTGACTGCGCTGGGCCTTGTTGTGGCAAGCGGGGTTGATGTTGACAGTGCCATTTCCCATTTTGGGGCTTTGCGAAAAATTGAAGGGCGTTTGCAGCTGATAGAAGGGCATAAGGAAGGCGCAGGCGTCTATGTTGATTACGCGCACAAGCCTGCCGCACTCGAAACAATTCTCCGCACGCTTCGCCCTCATACGCAAGGGCGCCTGATATGCGTGTTTGGTTGTGGCGGGGACCGTGATCCCGGCAAGCGTCCGATGATGGGCAAAATCGCGCATGATATGGCCGATGTGGTGATCGTGACGGATGATAATCCGCGTTCGGAAAATCCTGCGGCCATTCGCCAACAGATTTTGACCGAGGCGCCGGGTGCGCTGGAAATCGGCGATCGGCGCAAGGCGATCGCCGAGGCGGTCAGTATGGCGAAAGCAGGTGATGTTGTCGTCATTGCCGGAAAAGGACATGAAACGGGACAGATTATCGGCGAAAAAGTCGAGCCGTTTGATGATGCGCAAGAGGCGAAAAAAGCGATAGAGGGAAAATAAGTCTATGCGTTCATCGAATATCATTTGGAGTTCCATCGAAGCCGCAGCCGCGACAAACGGCCAATGTGAGGGGGCATGGGAAGCCGCAAGCCTGTCTATCGACACGCGCACGCTTGAACCGGGCGCGTTGTTTATCGCCTTGAAAGGTGATAACGGCGATGGGCATGACTATGTGGCCGATGCCATAAAAAAAGGAGCAGCGGCTGCGATGGTTGACCGGCGGATAGAGGGTGTGCCTGCCGACAAACTTTTGATAGTGGATGATACGATGGCCGCGTTGCAAAAGCTTGGACAGGCTGGGCGCGCACGGACGGCGGCAAAGATTATCGGCGTGACGGGCAGTGTCGGAAAAACGGGCACGAAGGAAATGCTGGCTGCTGCATTCGGCGCGCAAGGGCAGACGCATGCCAGCATCAAGAGCTTTAATAATCATTGGGGCGTACCGTTCTCGCTGGCCTCCATGCATGCGGGAGCGGATTACGGTATTTTTGAAATGGGCATGAATCATGCCGGTGAAATTTCCAATTTGTCACAGATGGTAAAGCCCGATATTGCCATCATCACGACCGTTGCATCCGTTCATGCCGGTAATTTTGAGACAGGAGAAGAGGGGGTTGCCCATGCCAAAGCCGAAATTTTTGATGGCATGATGGTTGGATCAACCGCTATTCTCAATAAAGACAATGAGTGGTTTGATCTACTGGCAAAAAAGGCGCAGGCAAAGCAAATCCGCGTCATTTCTTTCGGGGAGGATAAAACAGCCGACGCACGGCTGACGGGGTTCTTGGTTGCGGCAAACGGCAGCCGTGTCGAAGCGGAAATTATCGGGGAAAAAATCGCCTTTACTATGCAATCGACGGGCAAGCATCTGGCGCTGAACGCGCTTGCCGCGCTCGCCGCCGTTAAAATTGCAGGCGGAGACCTTGTGCAGGCGGCACGCGAGATCGGCAAGATTGAACCGCTGGCGGGGCGGGGCAAACGCGAAGAAATCAATGTCGGCGATAAAGACAATCCGGTTATTCTGCTTGATGAAAGCTATAATGCCTCGCCCGTTGCGATGAAGGCCGCGTTCAGGGTTCTGGCGATGGTTGATCCGGGACGGGGCGGACGGCGTATTGCCGTTCTGGGCGATATGTATGAGCTTGGCCCCGATGCGGCGCGCCTGCATAAAGAGCTGGCGCTTCCCCTTGAGGCGGCGGGGGTACAGTTGGTTTATACCAGTGGCCCGTTGATGAAAAATCTTTATAATGCCCTTCCTGAAAACAAGCGCGGGGCGCATATTGACGATACGCGCGAATTGGCGAAAATTGTGCCTGATGTGTTGGTGCCGGGCGATGTAGTGATGGTCAAAGGGTCGCGCGGTCCCGGTGAAAAACCGCGCATGCAGCTGGTGGTCGAGGCGCTGCGCGCGCTTCCCGATAAACTGGGTCTGGTCGGAAAGGTCAAACATTAATGCTTTATAATTTACTCGCTCCACTGGCGGATGATTACACAATCTTCAACCTGTTTCGCTATCTGACGTTCCGCAGCGGCTGTGCGGTGATGACGGCATTGATTATCTGTTTCGTTATCGGCAAGCCGATGATCCGCTGGCTGATTTCAAAGCAGAATGGCGGGCAGCCGATCCGTGCCGACGGACCGGAAGGCCATTTGAAAAAAGCCGGCACGCCGACCATGGGCGGATTAATGATATTGATTTCCGCCGGTGTCTCTACCCTGCTTTGGGCCGATCTTTCAAACCCGTATATATGGATTGTCGGCGGTGTTGTTGCCGGTTTTGGGTTGATCGGATTTGCCGACGACTATGCCAAATTAACGAGCCGTTCACACCACGGTATCCCGGGAAAAGCGCGGTTGGCGTTTGAATTTGGCATTGCCTCTGTCGCGATTGCAGCCTACCTGCATGTAACTGACGTACAATTCAGCACCGGACTTGCCATCCCGTTTATGAAAGATTTTTTATTGCCGCTGGGTTTTTTCTTTATCCCTTTTGCCATGCTGGTCATCGTGGGGTCGGCCAATGCGGTTAACTTGACGGATGGCCTTGACGGGCTGGCGATCGGCCCCGTCATTATTGCGGCGGGTTGTTTCGGTTTTATCAGCTACCTTGTTGGAAACGCGGTGTTTGCCAAGTATTTGGGCATTCATTTTGTACCGGGTAGCGGCGAGCTGGCGGTGATTTGTGCCGCTTTGATTGGGGCGGGGATGGGGTTCCTGTGGTTCAATGCGCCGCCCGCCATGGTGTTCATGGGCGATACCGGATCGCTCTCCATGGGTGCGGGCCTCGGTGCCATTGCCATGATCGTCAAGCATGAGATCGTGCTGCTTATTATCGGCGGATTGTTCGTTCTTGAAACCGTTTCGGTGATTGTGCAGGTTGCCTCGTTTAAGCTGACAGGCAAGCGCGTGTTCGCTATGGCCCCGATCCACCATCATTTTGAAAAGAAAGGCTGGTCGGAACCGACAATCGTTATCCGCTTTTGGATTATCGCGGTAATACTGGCCTTGATCGGACTGTCGACCTTGAAACTGCGATGATTGATGTAACATCCTTCGTTAAAAGCCTGAATAAAAAGCCTGTCGCTGTTTATGGCCTCGGGTTGTCGGGTCTTGCCACAGTGCGCGCTCTTGTGGTGGCGGGCGCATTTGTTATTGCATGGGATGAGAATGAAGAAAAGCGCACTGCGGCGCTTGATACAGGAGCAGCCTTACAGAATTTTATGGCCGATGGTTTCGATGACGCGCACATTCTTGTGCTGTCACCCGGCGTTCCCTATACGTATAATCCGCATGCCGTTGTGCAGCGCGCGCTATCTGAAGGGTTGGAAATTATCGGCGATATTGAAATATTGCATCGCTCAAATCACGGGCGCGAAACGATAGGCATTACCGGTACGAACGGAAAATCGACGACGACTGCGTTAACGGCGCATATTTTGAACAAATGTGGCAAGGATATTATGGTCGGCGGCAATATCGGCGCACCGGTCTTGGAACAGACGCTTCCATCGACAGGCGGTCTGATTATTCTTGAGTTATCTTCTTACCAGATTGATTTATGCCCGACCTTTCGTCCCGATATCGGTGTTCTGCTGAACATTGCGATCGACCATCTTGACCGTCACGGCACGATGGAGGAATACGCGGCGGCCAAGGCGAAGATGCTGGACGGCGCAAACACTGTTATTTGCAGTATTGATGACAAATACTGCAAGGATATTTTTAAGGAGCGGGGCGGTATCGAACTAAGCGTAAAAAATGAAGAGCTGGCGGCACGGTTGCCGAACGTCCAGACTCTCAAAGGGATGCACAACCGCCAGAACATGATGGCGGCGTTTTATGCCTGCCGCGCATGCGGATGCGATGAGGCGGATATTCTCAAGGCCATGGAAACTTATCCCGGATTGCCGCATCGCCAGTTTCCCGTGCGCTCGATCAATGGCGTGCTGTATATCAACGATTCCAAGGCGACCAACGTGCAAAGCACAGCGACGGCGCTCGGTACATACCAGCATATCTACTGGATTGTCGGTGGCCGTCAGAAAGATGGCGGACTGAACGGTCTGGAAGAATATATAGGGCGTATTCACAAGGCCTTTATTATCGGGGAGGCGGAGAAAGATTTTTCCGAATGGATGGAGATCAATAAAGTGCCATATAGTGTGTGCGGTACGCTAGATGTTGCTGTGCTGGAGGCCCATGCCGCCGTACAGTCCAATCGCGGCGCCCCCGGCGGTGCAGGTGTTGTCCTGCTTTCGCCTGCCTGTGCGTCATGGGACCAGTTCCGTAGCTTTGAGCATCGTGGCGAAACGTTTGAGCAGCTTGTCCATGCCTTGCCAGAGGATGACGCGTGAAAAAAACCATGAAATTTCTTGCCCGTACCGATAAGACCGTCATCAGCGAATGGTGGTGGACAGTGGACAAGGTCATGCTGGCCTGCCTTTTATCGATCATGGCGTTCGGGGTTATTTTGGTTGCCGCCGCCAGTCCCGCCGTGGCCGAGCGTATCGGCGCGTCGCAGCATATGTTCATTATCAAGCACATCGTGTTTTTAATACCTGCGATCGCCCTGATGATTGGCATGTCGCTCTGTTCCCTGACGACGCTGTGGCGTATTGCGCTGATCGTGTTCGGGGCCGGTATCGTCGCCTTGCTGTTCGTGCCTGTTTTTGGCCCTGAAATCAAAGGGGCGCAGCGCTGGTTGCCGTTTCTTGGTTTTTCGTTGCAACCAAGTGAGTTTGTAAAGCCTGCGTTCATCGTTGCCGCCGCCGGATTTATCGCGCGCCAGAAAGAACATCTTGAATTTCCCGGATACAAAATTGCGGGCGCGTTGTATGCGGCGTTTATCCTGTTGTTGATACTCCAGCCGGATATGGGCATGACGTTTCTTGTCACCTGTTGTTTTCTAGCCATTATTTTTCTGGCGGGTTTGCCGCTGCGCTGGGTCATCCTGCTTGGCGGCGCGGGACTGATTGGCATTCTGATTGCCTATGCCGCCTTGCCGCACTTTCAAAGCCGGATTGACCGTTTCCTCGACCCGTCCAGCGGCGATACGTTTCAAGTCCAAAAATCTCTGGCCGCGTTTGAAAACGGCGGTATCTTTGGCACCGGGCCGGGGCAGGGGACGGTGAAGCTGCATCTGCCGGATGCCCATGCCGACTTTATTTTTTCCGTGGCGGGGGAAGAACTCGGCCTGATCTTTGTTTTGCTGATCGTCGGTCTATATGGCTATGTTCTGGTACGCGGATTCAACCGCATCATGGACTCCGGCGATTTGTTCGTGGTATTGGCAACGGGTGGATTGCTGACGCAATTCGGGTTGCAGGCGCTTGTGCATATGGGATCGGCCTTAAGCATTCTGCCCACCAAGGGAATGACGTTACCGTTTATCAGCTACGGCGGTTCCTCCCTGATGGCGATGGGTATGGCGATGGGTATGGTGCTGGCATTGACCCGCCGCCAGTCGCGCCAAGGGATTGCGCGCAGCGGCCTGTCAATCCGCCCTGTGGGGGGAAAGAGTTAGATGACAAATAAAACAATCGTATTAAGTGCGGGCGGAACGGGCGGACATATGTTTCCCGCCGATGCGCTCGCGCGCGATTTGACCTCGCGCGGCTATCGCGTTGTCTTGTTCACCGATATTCGCGGCAAACGGTTCGAGCCGTTCGGCGAAGGCGTGCCCGTCCATCTCATCAAATCCGCGACGCTCGGCGGCGGCATCATGGGCAAGGTGAAATCCGTTGCTGCGCTTGGCATCGGCTTCTTTCAGGCACGGAAACTGCTCAAGGAATTAAAGCCCGCCGTTGTGGTTGGCTTTGGCGGATACCCGTCATTTCCGGGTGTCTATGCCGCGCAGAAAATGGGCATCAAGACAATCATTCACGAACAAAATGCCATTCTCGGCAAAGCCAACGTCATGCTTGCCGACGGCGCGGAACGCATTGCCCTTTCATGGAAAAATTCCAGCGGGATGAGTAACGATGAACGCAAGCGTTCTGTTGTGACGGGAAATCCCGTACGTCCCGACATCGCTGCGCTGTATACGCAACCCTATCCCGTTCTCGAAGCCGATGGAAAGCTGCGCATCTTCGTGATGGGCGGATCGCTCGGCGCGACCATCTTCTCCGATGTTTTGCCAAAGGCCTTTGCGCAATTACCGCCCGAATATAAAAAGCGCCTTGAGGTCGTGCAGCAGTGCCGTGCCGAAGATATCGAGGAGGTGCGCGCCACGTACCGTGAGGCCGGCGTCGATGCGGAAACACAGCCTTTCTTCAACAACGTCGCCGAACAATATAAAAAGGCTCATTTGTTTATAGGTCGTTCCGGCGCGAGCACGGTGGCCGAAGTCGCCACGGCGGGCCGCCCCGCAATTTTCGTGCCTTACCCGTATCATGCCGATCAGCAGCAAATGCGCAACGCGGAAACGATCGCCGATATAGGTGGGGCGTGGGTGATGAATCAGAGCGGCTTTACGCCCGAAGCGCTCAATGCCCGCATTCAAACCTTTCTGCAAACACCGCAGATATTGTTCCGTGCGGCGGAGGCCACGCGGCATGCGGGCCGTCCCGATGCGGCGCGTAAGCTTGGCAATGTCGTGATGATGCTGGCCAGCGGTTGGAGCGAAGAGAACATCGACGCGGCGGAATAAGTTTTTTTGAACCACTTAGTGCCCTTTGTGTCTTAGTGGTGAATGAACTCCAGGACAGCATTCTTTAACGCAGGATCGCCCATCGCAATCGTGCGGCCATCGGAGGAGAGGGTGAGGGGGTTTCCCTCCCAATCGCCCATCCATCCGCCCGCGCCCTCGACGATGGGCGGCAGGGCGGCATAATCATAAGTGCCCAGTCCCGTTTCGATATCAAGATCGAGAAAACCTGAGGCGATCAGCCCGTATGAATAACAATCCCCGCCCCAGACCATCGCCTTGCAGTTGGTATAGAGGCGGGGCCAAAGTGTTTCGATTTGGCGGGGGCTGGTACAGGCGGTAACCGCTTCTTTCAACGATCCGCATGGCCGGGTTTTGACGGGCGCGCCATTAAACGTGGTCGGCATGCTTTTCGCGCCGATCCAGCGTTCCTTCAAAATCGGCTGGTCGATCACGCCCATAACGGGCACACCATCCTTGCACAGCGCAATCAGCGTCCCGAAGGTGGGGCGCCCGGTGATGAACGACTTGGTGCCGTCGATGGGGTCTAGCACCCACACCCACTCGGCATCGGGGGACTTGGCCCCAAATTCCTCGCCAATAATCCCGTGGCTGGGGAAGGTGGCTTCAATCAGGGTGCGCATGGCCGACTCGGCGTCGCGGTCGGCGATGGTGACGGGGCTGGCGTCGTCCTTATCCGCAATGGCAATGGGGGTGCGGAAGTGGCGGCGCACCACCACGGCGGCGGCGTTGGCCAACTGTTCGGCAAGCTGGAGAAAGGGTTTTTCAACGTGCTGGACCATACCAAGCCTCCCCTGAGTGTTGGTCTTCTTCCGTTTGGTAATACGCTCTCCCCGCCGTAGGGGCAAGGGGAGAGGGGGGCGCATTCGATTCTTCCTTTACCTGCTTTCTGCGCAGGCGTACCCTTCAAGCAGTAAGGGAGGGCGATATGAAGAACTCTGGAGGGGTGCAAG
>CAYSGL010000011.1:0-13416 GCA_964430725.1 uncultured Pseudobdellovibrionaceae bacterium | reverse complement strand
TTCTGAACAGGTTTTTCTTGCACAAGGTAAGCTACTTTATGCACAACATCCCCATGAGGCTGATGCTTTAGGTGAGCGTTTCGAAGATATGCTTATTCGTGGCCATGAGGATTTTTTAGCCAAAGTCAGAAATGATATTACGGCAACTATAATCGAAAAAAGGATAGATATTAAATAATAGAATAGACGGACTTATAAGAAGACAACATTCCCAGCGGCATATAGTGCAACAATAATAAAGATTTTCTCTGCAACGACGCTTAGTATCTTGGTGATTAATAAATTACCCAATCGCCACGGCCGGATTATCGAACAATCCGACTTTGAGGTCTTTGGCTTCGTAGATCACCTTGCCGTCGCACTCAACGCGGCCATCGGCCACGCCCAGCACCAGCTTGCGGTTGATGACGCGCTTGATGTCGATGACATAGCGGACCAGCTTCGCGGTCGGCAGGACCTGTCCCGTGAATTTTAGCTCACCCAGCCCCAGCGCGCGGCCCGAACCGGGCGCTCCCGTCCAGCCGAGATAAAAGCCCAATAATTGCCACATGGCATCAAGGCCGAGGCAGCCCGGCATAACGGGGTCGCCCTCAAAATGGCACTCGAAGAACCAGAGGTTTTCTTTCACATCCAACTCGGCGACGATCTCGCCCTTATCGAACGCGCCGCCTTCGGCGGACACGTTGGTGATACGATCAAACATCAGCATCGGCGGCAGGGGCAATTTGGCATTGCCCTCACCGAACAATTTGCCCTTACCGCACGCGATGATTTCATCGAAGCTATAGCTGGACTTGGGCACGAAATTTGCGATCTTTTTCACGGCATCTTGCATGGTCATGGCACGAGTCTTAGCCCGATCTGCCTATACGATCAAGCCCTTAAAGGCCCTATCGCCCCCAATCGCCCGCGACGGCATATTCGACGCACATGCCCTTGTAAGTCTCGGTCAGCGCAGCCATGGCCAGCGGCTTGGCAATCGGCGGTTCGATTTCGGGATATTCCCCGCCAGCAGCAACCGCCAGCATCCGCCCGGCGGCCTTGGCACAGGCCACGGCCTGCTCTTCCAGATGATCCATACCGATACGCTCGAAAAACTGGTCCGCCATCGGCGCCATCCCGCGAACAAGATGCGTCGGCGGGTTGGCCGGTGTATCATTGGCCGGCAAGCCAAAACGCCAATCAGTGTGGCATTTCAGGCCGAGGCGCACCGCCTCCTGCGTCATTACATAGGCACATTGATCAAGCAAATCGGGCAAATCGGACCCACGGAACCAGCAAATCTGGTTTTCGCCATTGTGCGAGAGCGCGAGACGATGACCGGCAGAACCGGCCAGCGCGCTGATTGCATCGGCCAGAGACCAGTCATTGCCGATTTTTTGATCGATAATATCGTCGCACATTTCCTGCGCCGCCATTTCAAACGCCATGGCGCGCATGGTCACTTCTTTGAACAGGCGCAGCGATTCCGCGCGGCGTTGCCCCAAATCTTCCCATGCGACAAAGCGCTGATGGAGCATAAACAGCAAAACGTCATAAAATTCATACGGGCAATCAAGATATTCCTCGAAAAACTCCCGCGCCAGCTGGCGGCCTTGCTCGGCATCAAAATCAATAATGGTTGCGGGGGGCAATACCCCGTCTTTCAGGATGCCGCCAACAGGCCGCACGCCCAGCATTTCTTCCAGCCGCGCAAATGTCGTATCCATAGCCTCAACCGGCTCGTCGAACAAAAAGGCGGTCTCGACCGTCAATCCGGCCAGCATCAGCAAGGCGCGGACACCGTCCGTCCCTTGTTCCTCATCGTGACACATGGCTTGTATCGCGCCGTGAATCCGGCTCGCCAGCCCAATATTGCTGTTCATCTCAGACATGATTTTTTCTTTTTAAATCGAGGTGTTGGCAGGATGTGTTGATAGAATCACTGAAAAGACGCAAGGCAAAACGAATCACCCTACTCTTCAAGGCTACTTGATTTGCTCGCCCTCGTAAATTCCCCAGAGGGAATTTCTATCTGCCCAGCCGCGATAGTTGTCTTTTTGCAACTCGCACATAGCTGTACCGCAGCGCAACAAACGCGCCACAACGCCCGGCTCAAGCTTGGCGTTGATACGGCTATCCGCTGCCGGCTCGCGGCTGATAGGGATCAAAGCCTCCCCTGTGACCAAGACGGTTCGCTGGCCCGAAATTAACGTCTGATGAACCCAACCCTCTTCGCCTTGCGGCCCGCGTATCTTTCGCCACGTGTCGAATTCCTGAATAATTTCAACTGGCAGGCCCGATTTTTCAAACACCCACGAAATCGGATATCGCAATCCCGGCCCCGTCCGCACAAAGGCCTTATCGCTTTTGAGCGACACAAAACGCGGCACCGGCAAGCCCGTTGTCCGAATCGCACGCCCCGTGTGCACCCCCTCTTCCTGTGCCTGGACAGGGAAAACGGGTAGAATGATCAGAGCAAGAAAAATTAACACCAGAAATCGCATAACGCTATAAAACCCAAATTCGTCAAATCTGGCAAGCCTTCGCCCCGTTTCTTTGTACGATTGCCTTAGGGAAAACAGGATGCTAGCCTCGCCGCGCCCCGATAAAGAAGAGGTTTGCCCGTGAAACTGCTGACAAAATTACGCCGCCAGAATGAAAAAAAGGCAAAAAAAGAGGATAAAAGCGTCCTCTATCTCGACACCAAGGAAAAATCGATCAGCTTTCAGGTCGACGGGAAAGAGCAGATCGGCCATTACACTTGGTTCAGGGGCGAGAACACCAATTTCAACCCTGCGCTTGACAACATGCGCGATGAAACCGCCGTGATCCGCCATATTCTGAAAGGCTGGGCGCCCGAACGCCCGCTGATCGGGCCGGATACGAAAGTCACCGCCTTTGGCAGCTGCTTCGCCTACAACATTTCAAAATGGCTGGCCGAACGAAATTTCTCTGTCCTAACCGACAAAAACAAGGCCGACGAGATCGATGCCTATATCATTCGTTTTGGCGAAGGGATGGTCAATACCTTCGTGATCCGTCAGCAATTCGAATGGGCGCTCGAAGGGAAAACTTTCGGTGAAGAACTCTGGCATGGATACAAAGCCGAAGCCTACGGATATGACGAATCCATCCGCGAAAACACCAAAGCCATTTTCGACAAAACCGATATTTTCATCCTCACCCTTGGCCTGTCCGAAATCTGGTACGACGAGGTGACCGGTGGTGTCTTCTGGCGGGCCGTCCCTCAGGACAAATATGATCCGTCACGTCATAAATTCCGCGTATCCAGCGTATCGGAAAACAAGGACAATATTCGCGCCATCTATGACCTGATCCGCAAGCATCGGCCCGATGCGAAGATTATTTTCACACTCTCGCCCATTCCTTTGGTCGCAACCTTCCGTGATGCTTCTTGCATTACGGCCAACGCCGTATCCAAAGCTGTTTTACGATCGGCACTGGATGAATTCCTGCGTGATGTCATGGATGAAGGACATGCCTATTACTGGCCTTCCTATGAGATTGTCCTTGAGGCCTTTGCCGATCGCTGGAAGCCCGATCGCCGTCACGTCAAAGACGAAATACTGCATTATATTATGTCCCTGTTCGAACAGACATGGTGCCACGGCACAACGCCGCGCTATACCATTCTGGAAGCATGGCTGAGAGCGTTAAGCGCAACCGGCGCCCTTCCTGAACAAACCAGCAAAGCCTTGGCCGGAAAGGACATCAAGACCCTGAGACGCATCAAGGACGCGCTGGCTCGCGAAGAAGGCAAGCATATCGAAGTCGATATGCTGGAGCGTTTTATACAAGAGTGCGCCCAACACTGACATGCGCCAGCCTGACAGAACACTGTGTATCGCGCCGATGATGGACTGGACGGACCGGCATTGCCGTTTCTTCCATCGCCTGATCGCGCCTTCAGCGTGGTTATATACCGAGATGGTGACAACCGGCGCGCTGATCCACGGCGACCGCGACCGCCATTTACGCTTCGATGACGCGGAGCACCCGATCGCCCTGCAACTCGGCGGTTCCGAACCGGACGAGCTCGCCGCCTGCGCAAGAATGGCCGAGGAGTACGGCTATGATGAAATCAACCTGAATTGCGGATGCCCGTCCGAGCGCGTGCAAAAAGGCGCGTTCGGCGCGTGCCTGATGCGCGAACCCGCCCTTGTCGCCGAGTGCGTGGCCGCGATGAAAAACGCCGTCACGATTCCCGTCACACTGAAATGCCGGATCGGAATCGACGACAGCGAAGAATATGGCTTCCTCGAAGACTTCGTCCTGCGAAACAACGCCGCCGGATGCGACACGTTTATCATCCATGCGCGCAAGGCATGGCTCAAAGGCCTATCTCCAAAAGAAAACCGAGAAGTCCCGCCGCTAAAATATGATGTGGCGCATGCCATCAAACAAAACCATCCGCATCTTACCGTGATCGTCAATGGCGGCATCAAAACGCTCGAACAAGTACAATCCTTCCTGCCACGCGCCGCCATCGGATCGACGCTTGCAACGCAAGCGGTTGACGACGATGGCGCCTTTAAATTCGATGGTGCGATGATCGGTCGCGAAGCCTATCAGAACCCGTGGTTCCTGCGCGAACTGGAGGAAGGCGTTTTTGGGACGGAAAATTTACCGGATCGCGCCGCCATCGTCCGTGCCATGATCCCCTACGCCGAACGCCAGATGCGCGACCACGGCACCCCCGTCAAATCTATCGCACGGCACATGCTGGGTCTGTTCAACGGCATGCGCGGCGCACGCGAATGGCGCCGCATCCTGTCCACCGAAGCCGTCGATCTGGCGACACCGCCCGCCATTTTTGAAAAAGCGCTGGCCGCGATTAAGGCATAACGGAAAAATATCTACTTTTTACAAACGCTTAGCCCCTCATCGACGGGCCTTATTTGCAATTTTTGAAATCTCCTTGATAATGTAATGAGTTTAACCACGATCAAAGGTATAAAACCGCCATGCATTGGCAGCGCTTGGACCGCGATACATCGACCAGAATCATCACCTCGGTTGCTTCGGAAGCCGAGGCGGGTCTGTTTTCGGCGGCCACCAGCGAAGTCACCCGCGCACCCTTGAAATTCTATGCCGGCTATCAGCTTTACAAAATCACCAATTACGCATCCCTACCCTCTTTCACCTTCCAATATTTAAGCGACGGGACCTTCTTCCATTATCTCGACGGGACCGAAGATCCGATCTATGCCGTGAATGCCAAGGGCGCCCTCCTGCTCGACGAGCGCACCGCACTTGATTACGCCCGCTTTTTCCTCGAGCATGTCAGCGGCGACGACGGCGAGGAACGTCTGCTGATTACCGACCCGCATGATATGCCCTTGCTCGAATCATTGGGGCCGGATGCGTTCGATACGCTGACCCGCGACCATAAACCGCCTCATATCGACTATGATGGCGGGCTGGATGCTTATGTCATTGACGCCGACCTTTACACGGACGGTCAGGTGGTCCGCGCCCATATTGATGTGAAAACCAATGGCCGCGTGAGCATTTCCCATGAAAAAATGACCATGATGGGCCTCGGTGATACTGGCCAAGACGGGTATTTGGTGTAGAATGGGAACGGATATGAACGACACCACGGGTACATCATCGGGCGGACTATCGGGGAGCTTTAAGAAGGGCTCTTCGACGGCCATACCCTATGGCCACCCCCATGCAAAAACCATCATTGAAGAATCACGTGAAATCATGGCCCAATCGGAAACAGGGCAGGCTTTGTTGCGCGTCTGGGACAAGTTCAATATCCCCATTCATGTTATCAAAGGAACGGGAGAAACAGGCTTTTCTCCCGACTTAAACACTATTTATATCCAGACTTCTGGGGCGGTCAAAGGAACCAATCCGGAAATTGTTATGGGCTTTATCAAGGCCTTACGAGAAGCTGACCTAGAATATTCCGGCGAAAAAGCGCCGGACCCCGTGAAGGATATTATGGCTTACGCTGGCTTCATGCACGCCCGTAACGTAGACTGCATTATAAACATATGTAAATTCGTGCAAGAATTAACCAATTCTTCATATTTTTCCGATTTACTTGACACATTGCCAAAATTAGGGCTTAATGAGGTCTATAAAGCATACATTGCGGGTGCATCCGACGAAGAGCTTTATATGGTGTATGCCGAAGCATACGATAGTACAATGAGAGGGAGTTAAAATATGAGCTTTTTGAGAAACATTCCTGCCGATACAGCAAGCAGAACTGGCGCAGTTGCGGCCGCTTCTTTTGCACAAGCTCCATTAGCAAGAATGAGAAGCATTCCAGCAGGCGGTTCCGTTAGAAATGCTCCCGCTGTTACACGCAAACTTGGCATGTAATTTAGAGAGATACGAATTCCAAAGGGCCTCGATGAGGCCCTTTTGTTTTGCGCGAAACTTTCAAATGCGACAAACGAAGTAGACAAAAGCGCCTTGGGCCCAGAATCCGGGCCCACATTTCGGACCCACTTTGCCCCTGAGAACTTTTTAAACAGCAAAACGAACTATTGAAGTCTTATGATGTCATCCCCACGAAGGCGGGGATCCGGCCCTGCGGCTTTTCTGATGCCCGCTCGGGGGCGGGCATGACGGGTCAGGAAGGTTTGCGCTCCACCGTGAACGACTCACCGCAACCACAGCGCCCCGTCTCGTTCGGGTTGGTAAAGGTAAAGCCACCGCCCATCGCGCCCTGCTCGAAATCAATCGTCATGCCGAACAACATCCAGCTATGGGTGCGCGGGATATAGAGCACCGCGTCGCCTTCCTGAAAAATCTCGTCGGCGTCGCTCTCCTCCATCACATATTCCATGGCATAGCTGTGGCCGGAACAGCCCGTCGATTTGATGTTAAGGCGCAAGCCGTGTGCGCCTTGTTTCAAAGCGGTCTTCTCGGCAATCGCTTGCGCGGCCTTAGGCGTAATGGTAATCGGGTTTGTCATTTTTTTATTATACCGCAGACACGCAGAGAATAATTAAAAAAAACTCTGTGAAAACTCTGCGGCCTCTGCGCCTCTCGCGGTTCATATTAAACAAACATATTCAGTTGCAGTTTCGCGGTCTCCGCCATTTTGGACGGGTCCCATGTCGGGTCCCAGACGATATCGACATCGACATGATCCACGCCCTCAAGCGGGAAGATCGCGCCTTGCACCCAGCCGGGCATTTCCTGCGCCACCGGACAGGCGGGTGATGTCAGCGTCATTTCGACATAGACATCCATCTTACCGTCATTCTTGTCCGTCACCTCGATTTTATAGATGAGGCCAAGCTCGTAAATGTTCACCGGAATTTCCGGATCGTACACTTCGCGCAAGGCCTTGACGATCAACTTCACAAGCGGATGATCGGCCAGCTCGATATAAGGCGGCTCGGCGAGTTCATCGTACTCGTCACCCACAGCGTTGCGCACCATCTCTTCGTCTGCGACCTGTTTCATGCCAGCATCTCTTTCGCTTTTTTTAAGGCAGTTATAAATGATGTAATATCTTCTTCGCTCGAGTACAGGCCCAGCGAGGCGCGCACCGTGCCATCGATGCCAAACCGCGACATCAACGGCATACAGCAATGATGCCCCGTACGGACCGCCACGCCCTGTTTATCAAGCAGCATCGCGATATCCGAGGGATGTGCGCCCTTCAGGGTGAACGATACAATCCCCGCCTGCGTGGGCCCGCGCCCGTATATTTTAATACCATCAATGGCGGACAGACCATTCAGCATGGATTGATGCAATGTTTTTTCATGCGCGGCGATATCCTCGACGCCAATGGCGCGGATATAATCAATGGCCGCACCCAGCCCAACCACCTGAATGATGGCGGGTGTGCCGGCCTCGAACCGTGCGGGCGGGCCTTTATAGGTCGTGTGCGCGAAGGTGACCGTTTCGATCATATCGCCGCCACCCTGATAAGGCGGCATGGTGTCGAGCACTTCATAACGTCCCCACAGCACACCAACCCCCGTCGGCCCGTAAATCTTGTGCCCCGTAAAGCAGAAGAAATCACACCCAAGCGCCTGCACATCCACCGCCAGATGCACAACGCTTTGCGACCCATCGATCAGTACCTTGATATCGGCATTATAGGCTTTGATTTTCCTAACGATCGCCGCCGCCGGATTGATCGTGCCAAGCGCGTTGGAAATGTGCGTAAAGGCGACTAGTTTCGTTTTATCCGTAAGCAATCCGTCGATCGCCTCGATATCGAGTGTGCCGTCATCATGCATAGGAATAACCTTGATCACCACGCCGATCTGGTCGCGCAACAATTGCCACGGCACGATATTCGCGTGATGTTCCATCTGCGTCAGGATAACTTCATCACCGGCCTTTAAAAAATTCCGGCCCCAGCTTTGCGCAACAAGGTTAATGGCTTCGGTCGTGTTGCGTGTGAAAACAATCTCGTTCTCGGATACCGCATTGATAAATTCCGATACCTTGAAGCGGACATTTTCATAGGCCCGCGTTGCCGCCTGCGAATTATGGTACAGGCCGCGATGGATATTGGCATAGCTGTGCTCCATCAAATCGCGCATCGCCCCCATGACGATTTCCGGCTTTTGCGCGCTTGATGCCGTATCCAGATACGCAAATGGTTTGCCGTTCACCGGAACGGACAGCGCCGGAAAATCGGAGCGGTATTGTGCTACGCCAGCCATACCCGCGCCTTCATTGACATTTCTTCATGCAAAGCCGCGTCATGGATGCTCGCAAGCGCTTCCCCGATGAAAGACTCGATCATCAGCGCCCGCGCCTGCTCCAATGGAATGCCCCGCGCACGCATGTAAAACAGCGGCAGCTCATCAAGCTGTCCCGTCGTCGCCCCATGCGAGCACTTCACATCGTCGGCATAGATTTCCAATTCGGGCTTTGTGTTCATTTCCGCGAGCGGCGAGAGCATCAGCGTGTTGGACAACTGATACCCGTCGGTTTTTTGCGCGATCTGGTGGACATGCACTTTCCCCTGGAAAATTCCGCGCGCTTGTCCGTCGAGTACATTTTTATACAACTGGTTGGACGTGCAGTTCGGCGCCTGATGTTCGATTGTGATGGTCGTGTCGCAATGAACCTTACCGCCGAGCAGGTTTACGCCGTTCAGTGTGCAATCCCCGCCCTGCCCTTGCAGTTCCGCGTGAATCTGGTGGCGCGTCAGGGCGCTGCCGAAATTCAGGACGACCGTTTTATATTGCGCGTCGCGCCCGATCACGGCGTGCGTAAAATTGGTATGCACGCCCTCGGCACTGTCCTCGACGATACGGTAATGATGCAAAATCGCGCCATCTTCGACCACGACTTGCGTCACGGCATTCTTCCAATAAGCACCCGCGCCCGTGTGGCGCTCAATAAGCGTGATCTCCTGCCCGCGTTTTACCTGCACGATGAGGCGCGGTGAAAGAAGTTGTCCCGCCTGTGCATCTATCGCGATGGTTTCATCACCTGTGATAAATTTAATATCTTTGGTATTCTGCGCGTTCAAATCCCACAGCTGCGTATCGCCATATTGCATAGCGCCTGGCGCATGTGGATTCAACAGTGCCACATCATCGCCCCATCCAAGCGACGCAGGCATAACATCCAGCTTCTTCACCGCAGAGGGAAGATTGGTGTATTTCCAGCGTTCGGATTTGGTGGTTGGCAGCCCGTCAATCATGCCGCGTCCCCGACAATATCTACATAGCCCTTGGCTTCGAGTTCGTGCGCCAGCTCGGGGCCGCCGGTTTTCACGATGCGACCTGCCGCCAGCACATGCACCACGTCCGGCTTAATGTAATCGAGCAAACGTTGGTAGTGCGTGATAACAAGGAAAGAACGATCTGCCGCACGCAGGGCATTCACCCCGTCCGCAACAATTTTCAGCGCGTCAATATCAAGACCGGAGTCTGTTTCATCGAGAACGGCGAAGGACGGTTCCAACATCGCCATCTGCAACACTTCATTACGTTTTTTCTCGCCGCCGGAAAACCCGACATTGACGGGACGCTTCATAAAATCATCGGAAATGCCAAGCGCCTTGCATTTGGATTTCATGAGCTTCAAGAAATCAATTGCATCCAGCTCCGTCCCGCCATTCGCTTTACGAACAGCGTTCAGCGCCGTTTTCAAAAACGTCGTCATCTGCACGCCCGGAATTTCAATCGGATATTGAAAGGCGAGGAACAGGCCGGCCGCCGCGCGCTCTTCGGGTGCCATCTCCAAAATGCTTTCGCCGTTGAACAGGATATCGCCCTCGGTGACCTCGTAATCCTCGCGCCCCGCCAGAACATACGAAAGCGTCGATTTACCCGACCCGTTCGGCCCCATAATGGCGTGTACCTTGCCCGGCTCGATGGTTAAATCGATGCCTTTGAGAATTTCCGTGTCGCCGATACGGGCGTGTAAATTTTTAATCTCGATCATAATTCAATTGGCCTGCCTATTATCTCATATTGATTTTTCAATTCATTCTTAAGAGACGCGAATATCTCTTCTTTTTCCTTGTCATGCCATGCCCAGTCTTTGTCATCCCATAGTCCTTCTGGCTCAGCCAGCGGATTTTCCCAATTTACGGTAGTGCACCAATGGTCAATAAATTTATCTATTCTGCCCATCAATTCCTTGGATAAGGACAAGCCATGGTGATCTACCGAACCGCCGTCCGACTCATCCCATAAACAATGAAAATAATCGGGGTCGAAACGAAGAATTTTTCTCCCCAACGCCGTTTCTTTTTCTTGTATTTTTTGCTTTAAGGAACGGCGTCTGGCCTTATCTGCTTTATTACGCAAGACCAAGACATCACTTAATGAGACATCCCCTATATTTGCATACAAGCTAGATATTCTTTCCGCCAACGTTAAATCCAAATCGGTAATCTGGTCGCCTGCATCATGGGTAGTTGTAAATATGATAACATTACTTACATTCTTTTGGATTATCGGGTGATGTCCCAATCCCTCAGCCATGATGTCAATACGAGAAGAAAAAACACTGGCCTTGTGAACGCTTCCGGGGTTGTCAAAACCAAACACTGCCTTCAGCCTTTTTTCTGCAATCGCCCAGTCGGTATGATTACTCAACCATGCCTGTAATTTCTCTTCTGGAACCAATTTATACGCAATCATTCATCTACCCTCTAATAATCATAAACATGCCGACCATGGCGAGCGCAATGCCCGCCCCTTGCATCGGGCGGATCACTTCGCTCAATATCAGTACGCCGATCAGCACCGTCAACGTCAGCGAAAAACCATTTTGCAGCAACGCGACAAGGCTGGCATTGCCGCCCGCCTTATACGCATAGGCCAGAAAAATATTCGCCGCCGCAACGCCGACGCCGGATATGGCCGCCAGCGTAAAGCCCTGCATATTCACCCCGCCCTCTGGCAACATCGGCTGTCCGGCCATAACGCGCTGGCCGATGAAATACACAACGGTCACAAGGCCCATCGATAGTGAGAGCACCATCGCGCCAAGCGCGGGGTCAATCTTGGCATTGGCAACCTTGAACAACACGTTTCGTGTCGCCAGCCCCGCGCCCGATATCATCGCCAGCGCCCACCAAAGCCCCATTATTTTTTCCATGCTTATTTATGCCCTATCCGCACAAGTCCTTCTGCGAGGCCAAGCAGGACCAACGGCTGAAAAAGGCCGTTGGCCAGCGTCAGGACAAACAATTTAAGCATGTCATCCCATTCCGCCCCGCGCCCCGCATTCACAAAAGCCTGCAAGACATAGAGCGCCAATAAAATGACGCCCGCCCAACGCAGGGCACAAACCACATCGATTTTTTCAAATATTTTATTCATCAATTTCTATCCTTTATTGATCATTTGCATTGGCAACGCCCGGCAGTTTGCTAAGCTCGATATTATTCGCGACAGCGGCCTGTTTAAGGCTTTCCTGCGCGGCAATTAATTCATCGAATAAGGCCGGATTAACACTCTGCTTGAATTCGCTTTTACGCTTTACAAATTCTGCAGCCGCTTGTTCATACTGATCGGCGGCGCCGGTTTTATCAGGTTCATTCATAGAAAAACCAATGCCGTCATTCATCGCAACAGCGCGATTTTCAGAATCGACCAGCGTTTGCAGATTGCGCGTCAAAGCAATCATCTTTTTCACGGCGGCGGTTGAATCTGGGGGGAGTATTTGCGTCATGGCATGGTCCTTTCTTTATCCGACAGAGCCTTCGAGCGATATGCCGACCAGCTTTTGCGCTTCGACGGCAAATTCCATGGGCAGGTTTTGCAACACTTCCTTGCAAAACCCGTTAACGATAAGCGCAAGCGCCTCTTCTTCGCCGATACCGCGCTGCTGGCAATAAAACAGCTGGTCTTGCGAAATTTTAGACGTCGTCGCTTCGTGTTCCAGTTTGGCCGTGTTGTTGCGGCTTTCGATATAGGGCACCGTATGCGCGCCGCACTGATCGCCGATCAGCAAGCTATCGCATTGCGTAAAGTTGCGCGCGCCCTCCGCCCCCGGCATGATTTTGACCAGACCGCGATAGGTGGAATCCGATTTCCCCGCGCTGATGCCCTTGGCGATGATACGACTTTTGGTGTTCGCACCCAGATGAATCATCTTCGTGCCGGTATCGGCCTGCTGGTAATTATTGGTAATAGCCACAGAGTAAAACTCTCCCTGGCTTCCTTCACCCTTCAAAATACAGGACGGATATTTCCATGTGATCGCCGATCCGGTTTCAACCTGCGTCCAGCTGACCTTGGAATTGCGGCCTTCGCACAGGGCGCGTTTGGTCACGAAATTATAAATCCCGCCCTTGCCTTGCTCGTCGCCCGGCCACCAGTTCTGGACGGTCGAATATTTAATCTCTGCCTCTTCATGCGCAATTAATTCGACGACGGCGGCATGCATCTGGTTTTCATCGCGCATCGGCGCGGTGCATCCTTCCAGATATGACACGTACGAGCCTTTATCCGCGATAATCAGCGTACGTTCGAACTGGCCGGTATTTTTTGCATTCATACGAAAATAGGTGGACAGCTCCATCGGGCATTTCACACCCGGCGGCACATACACGAACGATCCGTCGGTAAACACGGCGGAATTCAGACAGGCGTGCTTGTTATCCGCAAACGGAACAACTGACCCCAGATATTTTTGCACCAGTTCAGGACAGCGCTGAACGGCCTCGCTGATTGAACAGAAAATCACGCCGACTTCTTCAAGTTTGGCCTTAAATGTCGTCGCAACCGACACGGAATCAAACACCGCATCGACCGCCACCATATTTTGCGTGCCTTCCACACCGGCCAGAATTTCCTGTTCTTTTAACGAAATGCCGAGCTTGGCGTAGGTTTCTAAAAGCTTAGGATCAACTTCGTCGAGCGATTTCGGCGCGCTCCCCTGTTTCGGCGCGGCGTAATAATACGCATCCTGGTAATCAATATCCGGCATGACGGGCTTGGCCCATTT
>CAYSGL010000010.1:0-13443 GCA_964430725.1 uncultured Pseudobdellovibrionaceae bacterium | reverse complement strand
CCTTAAGGTATTATGACATTATATCCATTTGGTCGATGGATCGAATGTTTCGGCAGGCGCGGCGCGGATGGCGGCCAGCGCTTCATCAATGCTCGATACCACCGAAAAGGTCCGCATATCGTCTTCGCGCATAAAGCCTGCCTCGGCGAGATGATTGATCGATTCGATCAGCTTGTCCCAATAACCGTTGATATTGACCAGCACGATCGGCTTGTCATGCAGGCCCAGCTGTTTCCATGTCAGCAGCTCGAAAAATTCATCCAGCGTCCCAAGGCCGCCCGGCAGGACGGCAAAGGCGTCGGCGCGGTCCACCATCATACGCTTGCGGGTGTGCATGGAATCCACCACGTGTAATTCTGTCAAATCAGTATGTTCGATTTCGCGCGACTGGATATGTTCGGGAATAATCCCCACCACCTTGCCCCCCGCTTCCAGCGCGGAATCGGCCACAAGCCCCATCAGACCGACACGGCCGCCGCCATAAACGACGCCCCACCCCTGCGCAACAATCGCCTTGCCCAGTGCCACAGCGGAATCCTTGAAGATCTGGTCGACACGCGCCGACGATCCGCAATAAACGCATACATATTCAATATCATCAGTCATCTTGGTCTAATTTTCTTTTTCTATCGTTTTTATGTGATGTTTTTAAGATTTATACCCTAGGAATTATACGGCGAACAGGTATAATTTGCGCAAATTCAACCCGATTATCAGCGCGTTAGAGAAGAGCACCGCACCATGGCCCTTAAAGACGGATCCCTTTTGAAAACCATACAGGACGTGATGGTCCAACCCCTGCACCCGGCCGGAAAGCCGTTCGTGATCGGCGGCGCAATCGGCGCGCTCATCGGCTTTCTGATCTGGTACCCGCTGGGCGTGCTGGGGCTTGCCTTTACGCTGTTCTGCCTGTTTTTCTTCCGCGACCCGGCCCGCGTCACACCGGACGGCGATCAATTCGTTATCTCTCCCGCAGATGGAAAAGTCATCGCGGTCACGCCCGGTTGCTCTTTGCCCAAAGAGCTGGATGACAGCGACGATCATGCCTACACCCGCATCAGCATCTTTTTATCGGTGCTGGACGTGCATGTCTTTCGCAATCCTGTGTCGGGCCGCGTCGCCGCAACCGATTACCGCCCGGGAAAATTCCTGAATGCGGCACTGGATAAAGCCAGTGACGATAACGAGCGCGCCAGCGCCCTGATCGAAACAGCCGCCGGCAAAAAAATCGGCGTGGTCCAGATTGCCGGTTTCGTGGCCCGCCGCATCGTCAGCGACCTGAAAGAAGATCAGACAATCAAAGCCGGCGCGCGCTATGGCATTATCCGTTTCGGTTCACGCGCGGATATCTATATCCCCGCCGGTATCGCCCCGCTGGTCATTGAAGGCCAGCGCGCCGTTGGCGGCGAGACAATTCTTGCCGATCTCTCGAACACCGGAACCGCGCGCACAGGCACGATGCAATGAGCGAGAAAATCCGCCCGATCAAATCCGGCGAGGCACCCCGCGAAGAAACACTGGGCCTCCATCGCATGGTGCCCAATCTGGTCACATTGACGGCGCTGGCCGCCGGGCTGACGGCCATCCAGCTTGCCTATAACGGCCTATGGGACCGCGCGGCCATGGCCATCGTTATCGCGGCGGTTCTCGATGCCATGGACGGGGCGACCGCCCGTCTGTTAAAGGCGCAAAGCGATTTCGGCGCCCAGCTGGACTCCCTGTCCGATTTTCTGGCTTTCGGCATTGCGCCCATCACGATTTTATATATGTGGATTTTACAGGACGCGGGGAAAATCGGCTGGATTGCCTTGATCGTCTATGCCGCATGTATGGCCCTGCGCCTTGCCCGCTATAACGTTGGCACAAACCATCCTATTCCCGCATGGAAAAAAGGATTCTTTCAAGGCGTACCGGCACCGGCAGGGGCGGGCCTGGTCTTGTTGCCCATGTTCGTTTGGCTGCAATCACCGCGCAGCTTTGACGAATTCGCTTTTGCCAACTGGATGATCGGGCTTTGGGCGCTGGTCGTCGCCGCCCTGATGATCAGCCGCCTTCCCACCTGGTCGACCAAGCTGCTCCGCTTGCCGCCGAAAATGGCCATGCCGGTTCTGGGCGCGGCTGTTTTGCTGATCGCCGCGCTGATTCAGGCGCCATGGCAAACGCTGACCGTTCTCAGCCTTGCCTACATGGTGCACATCCCCTTTGCGTTCCGTCATTTCCGCCGCTTGCAAAAAGACCATGCGGACGACGAAGAACTGGCCGACATCGCCATCGGCGCCAGCGCAATCGACGCCTATACCGAACCCCCTAAAGGAGACTGACCCATGCTTGATTCCATGATCCGGCCCTATATCACCCCGTCGCTGGACAAGCTGGCCGAGAAAGTCGACAGCTATCATATTCCCGCCAATCTGATAACACTGGCGGGGTTGGGGATCGGATTGGTCGGGTGCTTTTTTATCGCCGTTCAATCCTATTTCTTCGGTCTGATCCTGATTCTGCTGGGCCGCCTGTTCGACGGGCTGGACGGGGCGGTGGCACGCCGCAAGGGGCCGACCGATTTCGGGGCCTATCTTGATATCGTCTGCGATTTTATTTTTTATGCCGCCTTTGTCTTTTTCTTTGTGATGGCGCTGCCCAATCATTATCTGGCCGGCTTATTCCTGCTCTTTTCCTATATCGGCACCGCCGCCAGTTTTCTGGCCTATGCCATCATTGCCGAAAAGCGCGGCCTGTCGACCGAAGCCAACGGGCCGAAATCATTTTTTCACGCGACAGGACTGGCCGAAGGAACCGAGACAATCGCGTTTATGGCGCTGGCCTGTCTGTTTCCGGTTTATTTTTCGGTCTTCGCCTTTTTGTTCGGCATTCTATGCTGGATCACGACGGTTGGCCGCATCATGCAGGCATGGCGCACCTTTTCCCCGATCGAGCAGAATTACGACGAAGCCGAGAGCATTCACTGAAAATAAATTGTTAGAACAGGCCGCCGGGTCGCATGGCCATCTGCATCTGCGGTTGCAAGGCCGGATTCATACCGGGCATCTCGGCCTGCGGTCCGTCAAGCGCTTGTGCGATTCCCTGAAGGTTATTTGAAAATTCCGTACAGAACGTTCCGAAGAACGAATCGCCGCCCTTGGGCATACCGATCTTGCATTCCTGTAAAAACGCGCCGGTGCACTGGCCCTGAACGGATAGGGCGGCGCTGTCATATGCCGGTTTTTGGTCCGGCATGCTGATCGGTTCTTGCGGTTGCAGAATATGGCTCAATCCCATCGAAGCCTGCGCCTGCGGCGATACGGGCGTCGAACCATAGCTTACCTGCGCGAAATTCTCTTTCAGGTTTGGCGCGGCGCTTTTTTCCAGATTTACCCCCATCGACCGGGCGTTTTCCTGAAAGAAAACATCGCGCGGAACCGTATCAAGCTGATCGAAAGCCATGCCCTACCCCGTCACATTTCCCGCGCCCCAATTGGTCGCGTCTTCTTCAGGCGTGTCTGTGAAATTCGGCGCTTTCGGGCCCATATGATTGAGCGACAGCGACATGGCATGGCGCTGTGTGCTGCCCATACCGCCGGGCGCGAACCCATGCGCGTACATCTGACCGTTCAGGCGCGCTTCGTATTCCTGTTGCATTTGTAACGCCAGCTGATGATTGCGGGCGTTGGCCAGCTGGGTGGTATAGGTCATTTGCATCTCGGTCCCGCGCCAGCCTTGGGTGCTGGCCTGATAGGAATCACCCGCCGCTTCGCTTGTGCCGGTCAAAGCGTTGCCCGCCAGCGTCGCGCGCTCTGACAGGCCTGCTCCGCGCGGGCCCATCATATCGTCCATGCTGCGCACGTTATCGCCGATAAAACCGCCCAGCGCATCACGCGCCGATGCCGACGGCCTGCCGGCCGCATCCACGCGCTCGGAAATAATTTCAATGATATCGGTCACGCCTTTCAAGCCGACCGCTTCGGTAATCAGGCTGGTCGCCACTTCCGCATGGGCGTTGGACGGGGCCGTCGATGCGGCTTCTTTTTGCGCGGCGCCCTGTTGGGCGGCCTCCTTGCGCGTATCGCCTTCGATCTGGCCGCGCACCTGCCCGGCGCGAACCACCTCGGCCCCCGCCTGCTGCTTGATTTTCTCAAGCTGGACGTATTGGTGGTGCGTTTTATTCTGCGGCGCGTCAGTATGAATGGGACCCTGTGTCATCCCTTCCATTATACAAAAAGACGGTTAAGAATAACAAATTTACATGAAATCAATGGGTTATCTAGTACTCATAGCCCATCAGCGCAATTTCATCGGCAAACAGCGCCGCGATTTTATCGCGCTGCGCCGGGGTCAGGATATCGCGGTAATGGCGCTTATCCTTGCGAAAACCGGATTTGGCGCGCGGCAATTCCACCGGTTCGGGCAAACCGACATGCTGGCGGAATGCTTCCAGCTCGCCTGCCATATCTTCAAACCGGCAAATCTTGTCGACAACGACCTTGCCGTCAATCGTATACAGGCCGATGCCGCTTTTCTTCAGTTTGGTAATACCCACCGAATCCAGATAAGCGTCCATCGCCGGGCGCGCGTCAGTGTTTTTATTCTGCCAGTAATAGGCCGAAATGACGCGATCCCACGGATTGCGCTCGAAACAGATCTTGTAATAGCTGTTCCATAGATCGGGCGCGATATGTTTGCAAATCTCGGACGCGCCGATATGGTCATAGAAACGGCGTGAAACAGGACGGCCGCGCAGGATTTTTTCAACATTCCGGATATGGATTTTGGGCGGATTATTTTGCGGACCGGTATAGCCCAGCTCGGTGCGTGTTGCCTCGTCAACCGGATCTTGCGGCGTAAGGATATCATCCGGCCCGCAGAATTTTGACAGGCCTATTTCAATCGACGTGCCGGCGGTTTTGTTGGTTTTGATAAAGATAAATTTGTGCTTGTGAGAAATAATCATAATCACACGTCATTGCCTGAATTCTAGGCATTAGGCAAGGATCTTCTCAGCGAGACAGCCTCGGCCATATGCTGCGCGGCAATCGATTCCGCACTGTCCAGATCGGCGATGGTCCGCGCCACACGCATCATCCGGTGATAGGCGCGCGCCGACAGCTTCATTTGTTCCGTCGCACGATAAAGAAGTTCCTTTGCCTCTGCGCTTATCGCCGCCGTCTGTTCCAGCACATCGTTGGCCGCCCGCGCATTAATGCCATCCTTGATATGATGCGCGGCATAGCGCGCCGCCTGAATCCGGCGGGCATCGGAAACACGCCGCGCGACATCGGCAGACGGTTCACCGGACGGGGCATTTAAATCGGCCATGCTGACGGCGCCGACCTCGACTTGCAAATCCATCCGGTCGAGCAGGGGGCCGGAAATTTTCGCCTGATAATCAACGCCGCAGCGCGGAGCCTTGGTGCATTCACGCGCCGGATCACCCAGATATCCACAGCGACAGGGATTCATCGCCGCGACAAGCTGGAAACGGGCGGGATAAGTAACATGATGGTTGGCACGCGCCACCAACGCAGAGCCGCTTTCAAGCGGCTGACGCAAAGCTTCGAGCGTACCGCGTGCAAATTCCGGCAATTCGTCCAGGAACAGCACGCCATGATGCGCCAGTGATATTTCGCCCGGTTTGACGCGCGCGCCACCGCCGATCAAGGCCGGCAAGGATGCCGAATGGTGCGGATCGCGATAAGGGCGCGTTTTCATCAATCCGCCCTCTGGCAGGGTGCCGGCCAGCGAATGGATCATCGAGACTTCAAGCGCCTCGGACGCGGACAGGGCCGGCAGGATACCGGGCAGGGCCGAGGCCATCATTGATTTACCCGATCCCGGCGGACCGATCATCAGCAAATTATGCCCGCCCGCTGCGGCAATTTCCAGCGCACGCTTGGCGCTCTCCTGTCCCTTAACACGGGATAAATCGGGCACGATGCTGTGCGCATCCGGAGCGGCCAATGCCGCAACCGGCTTTGGCAATAATTGCGTGCCTTTTAAATGATTGATCAACTGCAACAGATTTTCGGGGGCCAAAATATCGACCTCGCCCGCCCAGGCCGCTTCACCACCGCAAGGCGCCGGACAGATCAGCGCATTGTCATTCGCACCGGCATGAATCGCGGCAGGCAGGACCCCGGCGACACTGCGGATTGACGCGTCGAGCGATAATTCACCTAACACGACATACTCGGCCACCTCGTCACGCGGCAGGACATCCATCGCCGCAAGCAAGCCCAGCGCGATTGGTAAATCATAATGCGATCCTTCTTTGGTGACATCGGCAGGGGCCAGATTAACGGTCAGGCGTTTTGCCGGTAGCGTCAGCCCCAGTGAATGGAGGGCGGCGCGCACGCGCTCTTTCGATTCCGCGACCGCCTTGTCGGGCAAGCCGACAATCGTAAAGGCGGGATAGCCGTTGGCGATTTGAACCTGTACGTCGATGCTTTGGACATCGACACCCTGAAAGGCGATGGTTTTGACGCTTGCAACCATGGATTTTTATGGCATGGCGCAACCATCCTGTCTACGCGATAATGGCCGGTCCACGATTTTACGCATAAAGAAAGGGGCGCCCGCAAGCGCCCCTTCCCGAATTCATCGTCAACTCAAATTAGAAGTTGAACTGAATACCGCCGAGTACCGACGTGGCATCGAAATCGTCACCACCGGATACATCGTGCTGGATGTGGCTAACCGAACCACGGAAGGTCAGGCCAGGAGCGGCTGTGTAGATCACGCCACCCGTGTAGCGCTGAACTTCAACGTCTTCACCAGCATCGCCAGCACCTTCCATGTCGCCGTCCAGATAGGACAGACCGAACTGGAACGGACCGGTTGTGTAGTCAGCACCGATAACCCACGTATCGTTGTCTTGACCATCAACACCACCAACATTGTTGGTTTCGGTGTAGATCGCACCGATGCCGAAAGCACCGATATCGAGGTCCAGACCAACGTTCCACTGGTTCAGGTCGTCACGAGCTGCGCCGCCTGTTTCATCGTCAACATGCGTGTAGCCTGCGCCAACAGCGAAGCCAACATTGTTGAAGACACCTTCGTAACGTGCAGCACCTTCCCAAGCATCGCCCAGGCCGGTCGTGTCGTTGTTGAAGCCGGACAGACCGGTTGTTTCAGAGTCGTTCACATCAGGCGTGTAAGACGCACCGAACTGGAAGCCCGAGAAAACAGGCGACAGGTATGTTACTTTTTGTGCTTTACCGGTCACGTCGTTTGCGTACTCAACAGCTGAACCAGCAAGGCCGGTCAGGTCGGTCGACAGGTTGTAGTTAACCGGGTTGATGTATTGACGGATACCGTCAACGTTCGAGTCAGCCGAAGGAGCGGCAACCTGCAACAGGAAGTTCGCACCATCTTCGGAACCCAGGTTTACGCGGCCCATGTTGGACGACAGGTAAACATAGGACTCATCGATGTCGTTGTTACCGTCATCTTCGCCGTCAACATTCATTTCCAGGTGGAAACCGTATACCAGACCATTGTCGGCGGTACCTTCGGCGTTGATGTGCAGTTCCGATTCACGCAGCATGTCGAATTTGCGCTCGCCCGAACCATCCTGGGTCAGGTAACCCATGTAGTTTTTCGAGTGACCACCAACCGTAACGTCGATCTGAGCGGCAGCCGGGGCAGCCGACAGAGCTACGCCAAGAGCGGCTGCACTGCAAAGTAGAAGTTTTTTCATTGTCATTCCTCCAAAAAAATTGACAAATTTCGCTTAAATCGTGACCCGTTAGACAATGATCACTTTTAAGAATCCCCCGGAGAAGCCCGAGTGATGGGCTATTATTAGCCACGCTTTCCTGCCATCTTCAATCATTGCCCGCCCCAAGGCGGCCATTTTTTCGCCAATCGTGGCATTTATGCAACAGGGGCAGGGCGCATAAAACCGCTTGAGGGGCCGCAAAGCCCCGTGCTAAACAAAAAAACCGTCCGCCAGAGACATATATATAAAGGCGGCGCACAAGAGGATACTATGAAAAATAAGACTTTCTCTCTTCCGGCCCTGCTGCTTGGCGTTGCCTTGCTGGGCGGTGCAACACTTGGTGGATGCTCCAACCCGACCGTTATGGGCGGTGAGGCGAAATACCCGACCGGTTCCGACCGCGCGGCCCAGCCCGATATTTACGAAAAGCCCGACAGCGTGTTCGGCAAAGGCGGCTTGAATATCTTTGGCGGCAAGAAAGACAATGGAAATGACGGTTCGACCGGCATCGGCGTCAACGCCTATCTGTGGCGCGCGGCGCTGGATACGGTCTCCTTTATGCCGCTGGCCTCTGCCGATCCGTTCGGCGGGGTGATCATTACCGAATGGTATACGGCGGAAGAAACCCCGAACGAGCGCTTTAAGGCCAACGTCTTTATCACGGACCGCCAGCTGCGCTCGACCGGCGTTCAGGTCAAACTGTTCAAACAGGTCAAAAAAGGTGGCCGCTGGGTTGATACCGAGGTAACAGCCGAAAGCCAGCGCCAGATGGAAGACGCGATTCTGGAACGGGCGCGCCAGCTTCGCTATGCCGATATGCACGGGTAATCCGATATGTCAGAACGCTATAATATTAAAGAATCCGAAAAAAAGTGGCAGGATACCTGGCGCGACAAGAAAAGCTTTGAGGTCAAAATCGACCATACAAAGCCGAAATCATATGTGCTGGCGATGCTGCCCTATCCATCGGGCCGCATCCATGTCGGTCATGTGCGCAACTACACCCTCTCGGATGTCGTCGCGCGCTATAAAAAGGCCAAGGGCTTTAATGTTGTCAACCCGATGGGATGGGACGCGATGGGCCTGCCGGCGGAAAATGCCGCCATCGAGCGCAATGTCCACCCCGCCGAATGGACCTATTCCAACATTGAGCAAATGAAGGCGCAGATGCTCTCGATGGGTCTGGCCATCGACTGGAGCCGCGAGGTGGCGACCTGCCATCCGAAATATTACAAACACCAACAGAAAATGTTTCTGGATCTCTACAAAAACGATCTCGCCTACCGCAAGGAAGCAATGGTCAACTGGGACCCGGTCGATAATACCGTGCTGGCGAACGAACAGGTTGTCGATGGCAAGGGCTGGCGCACCGGCGCGCCGGTTGAGCGCCGCAAATTAAACCAATGGTTCTTCCGCATCACCAAATACGCCGATGAATTGCTGAGCGCGATTGATACGCTGGAGCGCTGGCCGGACAAAGTACGGTTGATGCAGCAAAACTGGATCGGCAAATCCCAAGGCGCGCAGTTTAAATTTAAACTCACCACCCCCCTTTCCTGTCATCCCTGCGGTCTGCCGCAGGCAGACACCAACAGCGGGGATCCAGAAAAGACAGCCGCGAACGCGGCTGACATCATGGATCCCGTTCGTGCAACGTTCGCTGACGCGGACGGCCAACGGGATGACGATTGTGGTTTTATCGACGTTTATACGACAAGGCCGGATACTCTCTTCGGCGCATCGTTCGTGGCGTTGGCCGTCGATCATCCGATGGCGCGTCAACTGGCCGAAGGTAAAGACGGGTTCGAAGCTTTTGTGAAGCAATGTCAGGCCACCGGCACGTCCGAGGCCGCCATCGAACAAGCCGAGAAAATCGGTTTCGATACCGGCCACACGGTCGCGCATCCGTTCATCGAGGGCAAAGAGCTGCCCGTCTATCTGGCGAACTTCATCCTGATGGATTACGGGACGGGCGCGATTTTCGGCTGCCCCGCGCACGACCAGCGCGACTTTGAATTCGCCACGAAATACAACCTGCCGATCATACAGGTCATTGATTCAGGCGGCGAAGAATTGCCCTTCACCGATGACGGCAAGATTATCAATTCCGACTTCTTGAACGGCCTCGACGTTAAGGCCGGTAAATCCGCCGCGATCAAGAAGCTCGAAGAACTCGGCATCGGAACCGGCGTCACCAAATTCCGCCTGCGCGACTGGGGCGCGGTGCGCCAGCGTTATTGGGGCTGCCCCATTCCAATCGTCTATCGCGTTTCGGACAATGCCGCCATTCCGGTTCCGCTCGACCAGCTTCCGGTCGAACTGCCGCATGACATCAATTACGATGCGCCCGGCAATCCGCTGGAGCGTCATCCGACATGGAAATACACGACCTGCCCCGAAACGGGCGAGCCGGCCATTCGTGAAACCGACACGATGGACACGTTCGTGGATTCGAGCTGGTATTACCTGCGTTATCTCGATGCCCGCAACGAGGACGAAGCCTTTTCCAAGGAAGCCACCGATTACTGGGGCGCGGTCGATCAATATATCGGCGGTGTCGAGCACGCGGTTCTGCACCTGCTCTATTCGCGGTTCTGGACGCGCGCGTTGCAGGATTGCGGCTATCCCATTCCCGACCGCGAACCCTTCACCGGATTATTCACGCAAGGCATGGTCACGCACGCGACTTTCGCCGATCAGGACGGCAAGTGGGTTTTTCCCGCCGATGTCGAACAACGCGATGGCCAGTGGGTAAAAATCGAAGACGGATCGCCGGTCACCATGGGCGCGACCATCAAAATGTCGAAGTCGAAAAAGAACGTCATCGACCCGCAGGATATTATCGACACGTACGGCGCGGATGCCGCGCGCCTGTTCATCCTGTCCGACTCGCCCCCCGAACGCGACCTTGAATGGTCGACCGCCGGTATCGAAGGATCGTGGCGCTTTATCAATAAACTCTACCGCGCGCTCTATGAATCGCTCGATGTTGTAAAATCCGCCGACACAAAAGCCGCGCAGTATAATGATGCCGCGATGGAATTGCGGCGCATCACGCACCGCACGATTGACGGGGTCGGCAAGGATATCGATGCCTTTCATATGAACAAGGCCGTCGCCCGCATCCGCGAGCTGGCCAATGCCGTGATGGATTTCAAAGCGAAGGACGCGTCCGATCTCGCCGCGCTGCGCGAAGCGTGGGAGGCGCTGATCATCCTGATCAACCCGATGGCCCCGCATCTGGCCGAAGAGCTCTGGGCCATGCTCGGCCATGAGGTTATTCTTGCCGACACGCCATGGCCGCAGGCGGATGACAGCCTGCTGACCAACGACACCGTCAAAATTGCGGTACAGGTCAACGGCAAGCTGCGCGCGACCATTCAACTTCCCGCCGGCATCGACAAATCCGAAGCGGAGAAAATCGCGCTGGAACAGGACAACGTCCAGCGCGCGCTCGAAGGCCTGTCGGTGCGCAAAGTCATCGTCGTGCCCGATAAAATCGTCAACGTGGTGGCGGGATAGGCAGATGCAAGTTTCAAGTGACACGTTTCAAGATAATGTAAAAAGAGTCTTGCAACTTGCAACTTGCAACTTGTTGCTGCTGATAACGGCCTGCGGCTTCACGCCGATGTACGGATCGCAAACAGGCACGCAAAGCGGCTTGTCCGCCGCCCAAGGGCTGGATCAGGTCAGTATCGATATCATCCCCAACGCATCGGGCGTGGCGTTGCGCAACCACCTGATCGACCGGTTTTATGCCGGCGGCTATCCGGCTTCGCCGCGCTATCGTCTGGCCGTCTCCCCGATCGGCGAGCGGATTGTCAATTTCGACATTACCGCCGAAGACGAGACGACCAGCCGCCAGGTCCAGCTGTCAACAAGCATCGCCCTGCGCGATGAGCAAACCGGCGCAATCGTCCTGAAACGGCGCGTGCAGGCATACGCCAGTTACAACGTGATCGGCAGCCAGTTCACCACCCGCGTATCCGAAGCCGACGCCCGCGAAGCGGCCCTGCGCGATCTGGCCCAGCAGATCGAAACCCAGCTCGCGCTGTATTTTAATCGGTAGAAAGACACATCGTCATTGCGAGGAGTGCGGCGAAGCGGAGACGTACGACGCGGCAATCTAGAGTCATGACTCATACTGCGTCACTGCGCACGGAATGACGGACATGGTGTTTTTTCTTGACTTTTCCACAGGCCTGTCATACTCATATTCTCGTTGCCAACTCTCATCTGGTTGGCAGTGGCGGAAAATTTTAAGGTCCGGCACCGGATCTTTGGGGCAGCTTGCACCGCCTTTAATAAAAGCAAACAGCGCCATGGCTTCACTGGAAGTGCCATGGTCCCGTAAAACGGATTGTGGCAGGACTGGACGGGCACACGCTCTTTCTTCCTGACATGCTTATTAAAACAGCCCATGCCTGCTTTTCGGGCAGGCGAAGCTATAGGAGAGAAAAATGACCCTGATTGTACCTTTTAGACATACAGACGAGATTGAAGTACGTTTAGTTGACAATAACCGCCCACGCTTCGGCGTCGGCAGCTCTTACCCCATCACTTCGTTAGCGCACATCAGCCGGAGAAACTTCGAACGCCTCGGACGTGAAGGAGAAGCAGATTCCCTGATTACTACCGCTTTCGGCAAAGCCGTCAGCGCCCTCCAAGACGGGCAAACATTCATAGCAACCACGCCACTGGAACGGCTGGCACGAATAAGTGTTAGAAGAGCGCTGCACGCTTAGTCTCCTATTACGAGATAAAAGCCGCCCTGATATCTATTGTCCGGGGCGGCTTTTTCTTTAAGATATCCTTGTGAAACTGACCTGGAAACAGATAGACCCCTTCGTCAAGAATCCCGATCCCAAGGCGCGGGCGGTGTTGGTGTACGGCCCCGATGACGGGTTGATGAGGGAGCGCGCCGCCGCCATCGGCAAAAGCGTCACCCCCGATCTGAACGATCCGTTCAATGTCGCCGTTCTTGACGGAGAGTTATTGGTGTCCGATCCGGCGCGCCTGTTCGATGAGGCGAGTGCGATCAGCATGATGGGCGGGGCGCGCCTGATCCGCATTGAAAACGCATCCGATAAAATCTCGCCGATCCTGCGCGACTATCTGGACAGCCCCAGCGCCGAAAACCTGATCATTCTCGAAGCGGGTGAACTCGGCCCCAAATCGCCCCTGCGCGCGTTATTCGAAAAATCGCCCAACGCCGCCGCCCTGCCCTGTTACGTCGAAGATGCGCGCGGGATCGCCACCGTTATCCGCGCCCAGATCAGCGACGCGCACAAAACCATTGATGGCGACGCACTGCAATGGCTGGCCGCCGCCGTGGTCGGCGACCGGGGCCGCGCCCGCGCCGAAGTCGAAAAACTCATCATCTATATGGGCGAGGATAATAAAATCCGCCTTGACGATGTACGCAACGCCTGCGGCGAGGCGGGGGAAACGTCGCTGGACGATCTGGTCTATGCGGTTGCGGGCGGACGAACGGAAGTCGCCCTGACCACCTTTCATAAATTACAAGAAGAAGGCGTCGTGCCGATCACGATCCTGCGCTCGCTGCAAAACCATTTCCGCAAACTGCATTATACGCGCAGTTTAATGAAGGCAGGCATGGGCGCGCACGAGGCGATGAAAAGCCTGCAGCCACCCATATTTTTCAAGCTTGAAGATGCGTTTCTGGCACAGATCAACAAATGGCCGGCGGCGCGCCTGCTGTCCATTCT
>CAYSGL010000009.1:0-13478 GCA_964430725.1 uncultured Pseudobdellovibrionaceae bacterium | reverse complement strand
CGCCCAGATTGCGCGCCAACTGCCCGGGCTCCTTTTCAAGAAATTCTAAAATCTGTGTTTCTAATTCTCTAGACATTGTTTTTCTCTAAGCGCATACAAATCAGGCTCTCTCAACTCTTTTATCTCATCATGTGGGACTGTTGCCTCGAGAACTGTGTCAGAACATGAGCAAAAACAGCATCTGCTTTAATTTCCACCTCATCAGGGTCGTAGCTTTCAGGCAGCCCGGTTTTATCATCCCAGAGAAAATCACGAATAACCAGTTATTCCCAAACCATGTTTGCTTTATATGATCCAAAGATAATGACAGCATCTTGGTGTATGCTCCGTGCTTTCGCTTAAAGTTTTAGGGGGGCTCGAAGGGAAATCTGCGCGTGGTGGCAGATTATAAATTTTGTACTTTCGCGCTGTGCTATAAGGATTATAATTTGTAAAACAACCCTTACAATCAACGATATTATCCTGTCACATTATAACCAGCATCGACATAAATCGTCTGTCCTGTGACTTGCCGCGCGTTATCGGAAACCAGAAAGGCGGCCATTTCTCCGATTTGTTCAAGTGTAACAAGTTGGTGCAGCGGTGCTTTTTGAGCGGCATCTTCCATCAGCTTATCGAAGTCGGTTAATCCGGATGCGGCCCGGGTTTTAACGGGGCCGGTTGATATGGCATTAATCCGAATATGTTTTTTGCCCAGTTCGCTGGAGAGATATTTTACGCTTGACTCCAATGCGGCTTTAACGGGCCCCATAAGATTATAGTGTGTGACAACTTTTTCCGCCCCGTAAAAACTCATGGTCAGAATAGCTCCCCCATCTCTCATCAAGGGCTCTGCCGCGTTAGCGAGCCGGATTAGGGAGTGGCAAGACACGTCCATGGCTGTTTTGAACCCCTCGCTGGAGCTGTCAAGTACGCGCCCCTGCAAATCTGCCTTCGGCGCAAAAGCAATAGAATGCAAGAGAAAATCAAGTTTACCCCATTTTGAAGCAATATTCTCAAACAGCACGTCCTGCTGTTCAGCTTTCGTAACATTCAGATTCATGCATAGAGGAGACGATAGTTTTTCTGCCAAAGGTTCAACGTATTCTTTCGCCTTGTCGTCCAGATAAGTCACGGCAACGTCTGCACCATGATTGTGAAACGCTTTTGCGCACCCCCAAGCGATAGACTCTTCATTGGCGATGCCAACCACCAGTCCCTTTTTTCCTAAAAGAAAACTCATCCCGCTTTCCTCTCGTTTAGTTTCATATTCTTGCGGCAAACCATACAATATCCGGGATATGCTATGTCTGTTTCGTCACATTAACGACAAGCATTCTCATGTCATGTTTCTATTTTCTCGCTTAAGGGCAAGGCGGATTTGCTTCTCGGTCTCAATGATCGCGAACAGGGTAGCGCCTATACCAACGATGATCATGCCATCCCAGAAAGAAATCGAGGTTGTGGCAAAGACAGCCTGGAGCGGATGGAGATAGGTGATAGCAAATTGCGCCGTTGTAATGATCGCCACAACGGTCCAGATAACGTTCGTTCCCCGTACGGCTTTCCATGTCAAAGATGTGCCGTAAATATTGCGGATAAAGAACAGATGGAAAATTTCCATTGTCACAAGCGTATTAAGAGCCATCGTTCGCGCATGCTCAATCGTATATCCTTGATCAATGGCATAATGATAAATGCCAAACACACCGCAGAGGAATAAAAAAGATACCAGGACAATATGCCATGCCAGTTCACCAGTCAAAAGTGATTCGCTTCTTGGGCGCGGCGGACGACGCATGGTGTTTTCTTCTGTAGGCTCAAAAGCCAGAGCAATGCCAAGAGTGACAGCGGTAATCAGATTGATCCAGAGAATCTGGATAGGGGTAATCGGTAAAGCCATGCCTAGTAACAGCGCTACAATGATCGTCATCGCTTCGCCTGCATTGGTCGGCAGGGTCCAGCTTATGACTTTCTTGATATTATCATAAACAGTCCGGCCTTCGCGCACGGCTGCGGCAATGGAGGCGAAATTATCGTCTGCCAGCACTAGTTCTGCCGCTTCTTTGGCGGCCTCGCTTCCTTTTTGTCCCATGGCAATCCCAGCATCGGCACGCTTAAGGGCAGGCGCGTCATTCACCCCGTCTCCCGTCATCGCTACCGTCATACCGTGAGATTGCAACGCCATAACGAGGCGTAGTTTATGTTCGGGACTGGTGCGGGCAAAGATATCGCAATTAAGAACTGTTTGGCGTAATTCAGCCTCTTCCATGTCATCAAGATCCGCGCCGGTTAGAACCTTATCCGGGTTCTGCAATCCGATTTGTCTGCCGATGGCAACGGCAGTTTTTGCATGATCTCCTGTTATCATCTTTACGCGAATGCCTGCACCATGACATTCCGCAACGGCTGTGATGGCTTCTGCGCGCGGCGGGTCAATCATTCCAACTAGGCCGAGGAATGTCAGCATGCCCTCAACATCGGAGTGTTTAAGCCCTGTATGAGTGGGCTTCATAGACATAGCGGCAAATGCCAAAACGCGTTGTCCCTGTGCTGCAATCTCTTCAGCCTTACGATCCCAATATGACGTATTAAGGGCCTGTACACCGCCACTTGCATCGCGCTGGTTCTGGCACATGGATAGAATGCGCTCAGGCGCACCTTTGACAAGAACGAGAGCATGTCCGTCAGAATCATGGTTGAGCGTGGCCATAAAGCGGTGCCGCGCATCAAACGGAATAGTGTCAGTGCGCGCCCATTCTTTTTTCTCCTTTCGGACATCCATGTCTATTTTTCCGGCAAAAGCCAGAAGCGCTCCCTCCATGGGATCTCCTTCTACTACCCATACATCGTCCTTTTCACGCAGAGCTGCGTCATTGCACAACACCGCAGCGCGGGCTAGATCGGTCAGGATGGTATGTTCCGCAGGAGAAACAGTGATGTCATGTTGTTTGAGAGTACCTTCGGGAGCATAGCCATTCCCATCCAATGAAAAAATATGATGAGATGTCAACACGGACACCACCATCATTTCATTGCGGGTTAGTGTGCCGGTTTTATCGGTACAGATCACAGATAAGGAACCCAGTGTTTCAATGGCAGGCAACTGTCGGACAATGGCATTGCGCCGCGCCATCGATTGCACGCCAATCGCCAGCGTAATGGTCAGAACGGCGGGAAGTCCCTCTGGAATGGCTGCCACGGACAGGCCCACAACAGCCATGAACATGTCTGTAAAATCGTAATGCTCGACGAAATAGCCGAAAACCAGCAGCAGGGCGGCAATTAGCAGGATCAGCACAGTCAACCATTTGGCGAAGACGCCCATCTGTGTGACCAGCGGGGTGGTTAACCTTTCCACTTTAGACAGCAGACCGTTTATCCGTCCGATTTCGGTGTCTTTCCCGGTTGCGATTACAACGCCCTTGCCTTGTCCGCTTGTCACCAGCGTTCCAGAAAACGCTATACAGGCACGATCGCCGAGTGCGGCTTCAGCCTTCACAGATCCGATGTGCTTTTCAACCGGCACAGATTCTCCGGTCAGGATGGCTTCTTGAATTTTCAGCCCATGCGCATTAAACAGACGCATATCGGCGGGGACTTTATCGCCGGCCTCCAGCAGGACGATATCTCCCGGTACAAGGGCTTCGCCGTCGATGCTCATTCGCTCGCCATCACGCAGCACATTTGCATGGGGCGCGAGCATATGGCGGATAGCATCCATTGCCTTTTCCGCCTTGCCCTCTTGAATAAAACCGATAATCGCATTCGTACATACAACAATCAGAATAACGGCGGTATCAACCCAGTGGCCAATGAAGGCCGTAATAACAGCGGCTCCGATCAGCACATAAATCAGGATGTTGTGAAAATGCAGCATGAAGCGTAATAAACCATTGCGTTTTACCGCTGTGGGCAGGCAGTTTGACCCGTAATGTTCAAGCCGCGCTTGCGCCTCGTCTGCGGCAAGTCCATGAGGCGTTGTTTTCATCCCTCTCAGCGCTTCTTCGTGGGATACATTGTGCCATAGCATGCCGTTTTCCCCTGATGTCATAACCTGTTTTTGTGGCATTTTAGATCAACCTTGCTTTCAGTCCCGGCATCATAGCATTGATATGTTCTGAGTAAACAAAGTATGGGCTTCATACTCGAAAAAGCTTCTCATTTATTTGAAAAGATATAAAATACAGAAGCAATCAGGGAACGCTTGAGCGGCTTGGGGTATCTATCCGAATCTTCCTGTACAATGCGCGAAATAATAACAATTTAACTGTTTGAATATGAATTAGAATGAGAGAGGGAATCGGTTAACTTGGACTTTTTACATGCTTCCCCCTTTTATGAACTAACCGCACTTTTGACTCTGGCTGCTGCTGTTGGGTTTATCGGGCTTTTGTTACGCCAGCCGATGATTGTCAGCTTTATTGCGGTAGGTGTCCTGGCCAGCCCTTCCGCTCTTGTTATCCTGCAATCCTATGAGAATATTGAAATTCTGGCTGATCTGGGCATTGCGGTGCTGCTCTTTTTGGTAGGGTTAAAACTTGACTTGAAACTTGTCAAAACACTGGGGCCAGTATCGCTTGCAACAGGGTTGGGGCAGGTTTTTTTTACGGCGCTGTTTGGCTTTTTTATCGGGCTTTGGCTGGGGTTGGATGTTGTGACATCCCTATATGTGGCGGTGGCCCTGACATTCTCCAGCACGATTATTATCGTTAAACTTCTCTCAGACAAGAAGGAGGCCGATTCGCTGCACGGGCGCATCGCTATCGGCTTTTTGATTGTGCAGGATTTGTTTGTCGTCTTTGCTATGATGGTGCTCTCTACTTTTGGCATAGGAGCGCAAGGCGGAGAAGGTGCAAATGCCTCTATGCAAATCGCCAGCGTTGTTTTCTACGCTTTAATTATGCTTGGCTTTGTGATGATTTTTATCCGATATCTGGCCACACCACTTGTCGGTAAAATAGCACGTTCGCCTGAATTGTTGATTGTCTTTGCGATTGGCTGGGCTTCCTTGCTGGCTGCGGTTGGAGATTATTTCGGCCTTAGTAAGGAACTGGGGGGGCTTTTGGCAGGTATCTCTCTGGCCTCTACACCTTTCAGAGAAGCAATTATTTCCCGCTTGTCATCTCTCCGGGATTTCCTGCTTTTGTTCTTTTTCATCGCACTTGGGACACAACTTGATTTCACTCTGCTGGGCGATCAGGTTTATCCGGCTTTAATTTTCTCTCTCTTTGTTTTAATCGGCAACCCTATAATCGTGTTGACCATTATGGGGTATATGGGATACCGCAAACGCACCGGATTTTTGGCTGGATTGACTGTCGCCCAGATCAGTGAGTTTTCTCTGATTTTCATGGCTATGGGTGTGACTTTGGGGCATGTAAATTCCGACTCTCTTGGGCTGGTAACGCTTGTCGGACTGATCACAATTGCGCTGTCCGTCTATATGATTACCTATTCCCATACGCTTTACAGATGGCTTGAACCGGTTCTGGGTGTGTTTGAACGCAAAATTCCTGTGCGCGAGGAGGCGGAAGCCAGCCAGCATATTGAGAAGACGAAATATGACGTTATATTATTCGGGCTGGGGCGTTATGGCTCGGCTATAGCAGAGCATCTCAAAGCCGACAATATCAGACTTTTGGCGATAGATTTTAATCCTGATGAAGTGCGCAATTGGAAAGCCCTTGGGTATGATGCTGTCTATGGCGATGCCTGTGACCATGAGTTTATCAGTACGCTGCCCTTAACACATGCAAAATGGGTTATCTCCGCTATGCCCCAACATGATTTGGGTGTTACCCATCAAGATCCGCGTTTGATCTTGATTGATGGACTGAGGAGGGAGGGCTTCCAAGGTAAGATTGCCGTCTCGACTCAAAGGGCCAGTGAGAAGGAAGCCTTGAAGAAATCGGGCGCAAATCTGGTGTTTTTGCCTTTCCATGATGCTGCTGATCGCGCTGTTTCACGAATGCGCGAGACACAAATATAGCAGGGATTAAACGGCTTTAGCGTGATGGTTGCATTCAGCTTTAAAATAAGGGTCGAAGAGCGAGGCTATAATGCGTACGAATGTTCTACCTTTTTGAGTGACGCGCAACTGTGAACCTATTATTTCAACCAAGCCATCCTGCTCTAATAAAGCAATTTCGGTCCGTGGCAGAGAAATATTCTTATAATCTTCAAAATTTATAGTGAAATAACACATCAACTCCTCAATCAGTTTTCTTCTGATCTGATCATCTTGCGTCAGCGTCAGTACTCTTGCCAGTGGCGCTTGCCCGTTCTCGATGGTTTTTCTGTATAGCGGTGCATCAGTGGTGTTTTGGGTATAGGCATTTTCAAACTGGCTGATCGAGGATAAGCCGAAGCCCAATATAGTGCGGGCAGGATCATCCGTATATCCTTGAAAATTACGTCGCACTCTTCCGTTTTTCAAGGCATGTGAAAGTGGATCGTGAGAGTGTGCGAAATGATCAATGCCAATGACGTCATAGCAGTCACCTTTCAAGCGGTTCTCGGTGAGTTTAGCCATTTCGTAACGCAAAGTTGTTTCCGGCAAGGGATATTGTTCAAGCAGTTTCTGGTGCTTTTTCATCCACGGCACGTGGGCATAAGGAAATACGGCAACGCGCGAAGGCTGCAGCTCCAAAACTTTGTCCAGTGTTTCGTGGACTGTTTCCAGGGTTTGTTCGGGAAGGCCGATAATCAAATCAAAGTTGATATGATCAATCCCGTTCCGGCGCAGTGCCTCAATTTGTTTTTTCACCATATCAAAGGGCTGGATACGGTTTATGGCTTTTTGTACAGTTTCATCAAAATCCTGAATACCGAGACTGATCCGCGATAGACCAAAGGCCGCATAATCCGCAATTTTCTCTTCGTTTAAAAGTCGTGGATCACATTCCATATCAATCTGCACGGAGGACAGATCGAAATGATGCGCCAGCGTGCCCAGAATACGTTTGATATCTTGCGTCTTCGCGTAATTGGGTGAACCACCGCCGAAATGAATACGTGACACAGATGGAACGGCGCTTAAATGACTACTTGCTAATTCTATTTCTTTGATCAATGTATCGATATATGAAGCAATCGGGCTATAGCTATGTGTAATCTTGGTGTTGCAACCGCAATAATGACAAAGGCTGTGACAGAAGGGCAGATGAATATATAACGAGACTGGTTCGCGCGGCGTAAGGGCGCTCAGATATTTAAAATAAATGTCGTTATCCGCAACAGCCTGAAACTGCACCGCTGTTGGAAAACTTGTATAGCGCGGTACAGGATAGTCATACTTAGCAAGCAAGGCCTGAATATCATCTTTCTTCACGCTTCGATGATAAGGATTTGGGGATAGGCAGCCTTGATATGAGTCAAGTGATGCGGCTACACCAGCTGTGTTAGTGCGCCTTGCGAGGTATAATATTTGACCGTATGAAATATCTCTCCAGCGCGAGGCCGCTTGGTGTCTGTCAAAGGCTCAGAAAACGGTCAAGAACACCAGGCCACCGATATGCCGATATAGGGTGCGTCAGGTTAGTACTCAATACACCATGGTATTGTCGTACCCGCTTTATCGTGATCCGGATTCAGGCCGACCGGCAGGGGTGTGATCGGGCCGTCCGGCGTCGGCAGGATGGTGACGGGGGACGCGGCGCGGGTCAGGGTAAAACGCTGGTCCGGATCGGGCAGGCCGTAAAAATTTTTCCCGTTATTGCATAAGAATTGTTCAAAAATCTGGCGATCCGTGTCGTGATCAAGATTGGCGCCGCCGGCCTCGAAGCCCATGGCGTATAGCTGGGGGGCGATTGCGCCGGTAAAACATCCGGCCGCGCAGCCGCAAGGGGTTGCTTTTGTTGTGTGCGGGGCGGAATCGGTGCCGGCAAAAAATTTCGTCTGTTGTGGACGCATGACGGCCTCCAGCAGGGCGGCACGATCATCATCGAACTTCAATACGGGCTTACAGTATAAATGGTAATTTAACGCCATCAGTAAATCGCCGACGGTGTAGAGTAAGTGTTGCGGCGTCATCGTTGCCGCAACATGGGCGGGGGCCTTTGATACAAAATCGGTGGCGACTTTGCTTGTGATATGCTCGCATACAATTTTCAGGCTTGGAAATGCCTCGACCAGCCGGGGCATGCGTTCGCGATAAAAAATTTCTTCCGCATTCTGGGTTCGCGAAAAATATGCCGCACCCTCAAGGCCGTGTTCTTCGCCGTGAATACACAGAACGATGCCGTTATCCTGCATCGCTTGAAAAACGCCGTTATTGATATAATGCTCCAGCGGCGCGCCAAAATCTGAATTGGTTGTTCCGTGGGGCGGATAATATTTGCAGGCCTGCAACACGCCGGTGCGTGCGCCGTCTTCAATCATGGCCGGGGTTGTGTCGCGTGTCAGATAGAGCGGGATGATAATCGCCTGAAAATCGTCTCCGCCCGCCTCAAGGATCTCTTTGTGGTACCGTGTTATGGACGCAGTGTCTGCGATCGGGGGGCGGGTGTTGGGCATAGCCAGCACGCCGGCGCACCCCATGGCGCGGTGCGCGGCGACAAGGGGCGGCAGCAGGCCGTCCTGACGCAGGTGAACATGCAGATCGTACCAATAGGGCAGGGAAAATTCTTTTGACATCGGCTTACTATACTAAAAAACATTTTCTGCGCTATCATTTCATGGACGGGCGTGGCGCGTTCGGTCCGCTGGCATGGATTAATGTCTTCACAAACCGGGGCTGGCAGTCTATTTTAACGGCATTAACAGGTACAGGCGATTCCCATGGCTGAATTTACTCTTCCGCAAAATTCCAAAATCATGCCCGGCAAGACAATTGATGCGGCGGGCGCGGCGAAGAACAAAAAAACCTTCAAAATCTATCGCTATGACCCCGATATGCCGGATAATCCGCGTATGGACTCCTATACCATTGACCTTGACCAGTGCGGGCCGATGGTACTGGACGCAATTATACATATTAAAGATAATGTGGACAGCTCCCTGACCTTCCGCCGGTCGTGCCGCGAGGGTATTTGCGGTTCCTGTGCCATGAATATTGATGGCCGCAACACGCTGGCCTGCACCAAGTCAATTGGCGAAATCAAGGGGGAGGCGCGGATTACGCCACTGCCGCATATGCCCGTGGTCAAGGACCTGGTTCCGGACCTGAGCGGTGTCTACAAGCAGTACGAGCAGATCGAGCCGTGGATGAAGACCCTGTCCGAGGCACCGGAAAAAGAACGGCTGCAGGCGCCTGTCGATGCGGATAAAATGAACGGCCATGACGGTCGCGGCCCCGCCGCCTGTATTCTATGCTTTTGCTGTTCGACGTCTTGCCCCAGCTATTGGTGGAACCAGGATAAATTTCTGGGGCCTGCCATCTTGTTGCAGGCGCATCGCTGGATCATCGACACGCGTGACGAAGCGCAGGACGAGCGCCTTGATCAATTGGAAGACCCGTTCAAGCTGTATCGTTGTCACACGATTATGAATTGTACCAATGCGTGCCCCAAGGGGTTGAATCCGGCCCGCTCTATTGCCGACATCAAAAAGCGCATGGTCGCCCGTAAAGCGGGTCAGTAGCTTATCTATTATAGATAGTGGTGGGTCGGTGCCCGGTGCCCATGTTTTATCTCAAGGCCCAGCGTGTGCGCCGTTTCGGATCTCCCTGCTTGGCGTAATGTGCCTGCATGTGGGGGAGCGGCGCTAATCGCTTCCGTGATAATCATCAAGACGATGCCCACTGCGGCTAGCCGCCATGCATAGGGCTGCCCGCCCGCTTTTTCAACAAAGGTGGCTATATGCATGGCGCTTTCTTGCGCCAAATCGGTCAGACCGGGGCTGGAAATATCTCCATTCAGTGCCAACGCCCCGATGTTATCCAGAATATTGTGGCGCACGTCTTCCGTGACCCTGACAAGGCTGTGGGGGGCGATGGCAGGCGCATCGACAAATAAGTGGCAATAAGCGTTGAACAACTTGTGACGGCACCAGTTCAGACAATGCCCTGGAAAGCCGACAGAGGCACGGAAAATGCCCCGAAGCGTAGAATCTGCCATTATGTATCCCTGTTCTTTTTTATTTTTTTGTTATTCGAGCTATACCATATTTTTACTTCTGATAGAATAAGATTCGATCGTTTGATGGGGGACCTTGCACATGCTGTTATCTGTAGAAGTCGATTTTCTGGCTGTTTTGATGTCGGGCGTTATTGCCTTTTTGCTGGGTACGGTTTGGTACCATCCCAAGGTGATGGGAACGCGCTGGATGGAATTGCGCGGTTTGAATATGGCGGACACCAAAGCGGCCAGCCCGATGCCGTTTGTGGCCTCGTTTTTTTTATGGTTGCTGTCCGCGTGTTTTTACGCGTTTCTGGCCGGTTTTCTCGGTATTGATACCGCTGCGGGCTATTTCTGTTTGTCGTGCCTGCTGTGGGTGGCGTTTGCCATGCCCTCCGGATTGATGGGGGCGCTCTACAGCAATTCATCCGTTGAGGCGGTCGCAATTGATATGGCGTATCAGCTTGGCGGTTACTACGTTTTTGCGCTCGTGCACATGGCCATGCTGTTTATCGCGATCTGACGGCGTGGCAGGAAAGAGGCGTCTTTTTCTTGCCGGGGTAAACTGTTAGTCTTGTTTCGGTATTATTCCGAATTTCTGGCCAAAGGTTCCCCATGTCCACCGATCTTCTTTCCATGCCGACGCGAAAATCAGTGTTTAGCTGGTGTTTGTATGATTGGGCGAACACGGCCTTTGGAACAGTTATTATCACGTTCATTTACAGTGTGTATTTCTCGCGCGTTGTGGTCGGGAACGAAACCGTGGGCGCGGCGCAATGGAGTTTTGCCATCGGCCTGTCCGGTTTGATCATCGCCCTTCTCGCGCCTGTGCTGGGAGCGATTGCCGACCACGCCGGTAACCGCAAGCGCTGGGTTTTCTGGTTTTCGGTGATGTGTATCGTGCCGACCGCGTTGCTGGTTTTTGGCCAGCCGGTCAATGATCCGCACAACATACTGTTCATTCTTGTGTGCGTCGTCATCGCCAATATCGGCTTTGAGATGGGGCAGGTTTTCTACAACGCCATGCTGCCGCATATCGCACCCCCCGATAAAATCGGGCGCGTGTCGGGTTGGGCTTGGGGCTTGGGATATATCGGCGGCTTGTCCGCGTTGTTAATCACAATGTTCGGCCTGATCGGGATTGGCGATATGGTGCCGCTTTTTGATGTGACAGGGCAGGACTCGCTGAATGTACGCGCCAGCGCGCTGTTAACCGCGCTTTGGTTTGCGGTCTTCATGGTGCCTTTGTTCTTATACACCAAAGATATCGAACGCATGCCCAAACCGGTCACGCAGGCGGCGCGCGATGGCTTGCGGCAACTGGCGAGCGTCATTCGCAATGCGCGCGCTCATAAAAACCTGCTGACCTTCCTGATCGGCAGCGCCCTGTATCGGGACGGGCTGGTTACCTTGTTTGCGGTTGGTGGCGTGTATGCTGCCGGACAGTTCGGCATGGATTTTCAGGAAATCCTGATTTTTGCGATTGGCTTGAATATAACGGCGGGGCTGGGGGCTTTTGTTTTTGCTTATCTGGATGATTGGATCGGATCGCGGCCAACGGTTATTGTATCGCTGTTCGGCCTGATTCTGGCGGGACTGGCCATCCTTATGGTGCATGACAAATATCATTTTATTGCGATGGCCATGGTGCTGGGGATTTTCATTGGCCCCGTTCAGGCCGCCAGCCGGACCCTTGCGGGGCGTCTCGCACCTGTCGGCATGGTGACGCAAACATATGGTCTGTATGCCTTGACGGGGAAATCGGTCAGTTTTCTGGGGCCGATGGCCTATGCCGGCGCGGTGACGGTTTTTGGCACGCAACAGGCGGGGATGATGACAATCATTCTGTTTTGGCTGGCAGGGCTGATCCTCCTTACTTTTGTTCGTGAAAAATGAGCACGCTGACCAATCCATCGCCCAATTTCGATGAGCGCGCAGGCGGCGCGCTGCCGTCCTTTATCATCCTGCATTACACGGGGATGAAAACGGCGGCGGATGCGCTGGCGCACCTGTGCGATCCGTCGGCAAAAGTTAGTGCCCACTATACAGTCGATGAAACGGGGGATGTTTACTCGCATGTGCGGGAACATCATCGCGCCTGGCACGCCGGTCAATCTTTCTGGCGGGGGGTGAGAGATATGAATTCCCATTCGATCGGCATCGAGATTGTTAATCCCGGCCATGAATGGGGGTATCGCGCCTACCCTGGCATACAAATACAGGCCGTATCGGATTTGTGTCTTTCGATTATGGAGCGTCACCGTATTCTGCCGGAAAACATCTTGGCGCACAGCGATATCGCGCCGGCCCGCAAGCAGGACCCCGGCGAATTGTTTCCTTGGAAAATTCTGGCGGAACAAGGGGTTGGCATTTGGCCTTTAGAGGAAAAGGAAGATGGCGCGGGGGTGGAAAGGTTTGAGGTAGATCATGCCTTGATCAAGTTTGGCTACGATCCCGCTGTGACGCCGGAAGAGCGCCTGCTGGCTTTTCAGCGACATTTCGAGCCGGAGGCTTTCGCGGCGAGGCGAGGCGGGCAGATCGGGGAAAAAACCCGCGCGTGGTTACGGGCCTTGCGGAATGGAGACTGGTTGCGCCCGAAACGGGCAGTGTGATATAGCTGGCGGGCTGGATGGCTGGGCGGCCGCTCGCGCAAGCGGGAGGAAAGTCCGGGCTTCACGAAAAAACGGTGCCGGGTAATGCCCGGGCGGGGGAACCCGACGAACAGTGCCACAGAAAACAGACTACCTTGCAAGGTTTCGGCTTTGCGGGGAAAAGGTGAAAAGGTGCGGTAAGAGCGCACCGCGCGTCCGGTAACGGCTCGCGGCACGGTAAACTCCGCCGGAAGCAAGACCAAATAGGGGCCGGTACGTCGCAAGACAGGATGGTTTTTCGCATCCATACGGTCCGGGTAGGTTGCTAGAGGGGCTTGGCAACAAGCGCCCCAGATGAATGGTCGTCCCCGTCTTTGGCGGGACAAAACCCGGCTTACAGGCTGTCCAGCCTATTTATATATGAAAAGCCGCCTGCTTAAACAGGCGGCTTTTCTTTGGGAGGCCTTTTGGGGCGCTCCATATCCTCTCAAGAGGCGGTAAAGGTAGACCAGGCAATCGAGCCAAGGAACAAGCCCCCGTTTACTGCCATCGTCAAAAGTAACAATGTTGTCATCGTAATGTCCCCACACAGTTAAAGTTAGACACACAGTCTTGTTGGGAATATGTATTACCATAATAAAATGACAAACCACAACAAAAAAAACAAAAAAATCCAACAAAAACAATAACTTAATTTTTATCTAATCTAAACTTTAGAATTTCTTATGTTTCCATATTGCTAAGATTAAGGGGGCGGCGGCGAGCTTCTTGGACAGTTTTGGGGGTATCTTTGTGGTGTAGCGCGACACATGGTTTGAGTACTCACGACAGATGGTTTGAGAATTAGCAA